>CAZWSK010000070.1:10007-12069 GCA_964636445.1 uncultured Chloracidobacterium sp. | reverse complement strand
TTGCGATGTTCAAACCGTTCATGATCGATAACGAATATCTTTATCGATCGGACAATGTTCGGGCGCTGCATGCGGTCATCAAAGACAAGGAAAAGCACCTGCTGCCGTGGTATCCCGAGAAACTCGATTGGTACGACTACTGGCTCAATGTCCACTTCCCGGGGATGCGCAAATGGGTGCTTCCGACGCTTGAGGAAGAGCTAAAGGCGGTCGAGAAAAGGAGTTACACGTATAAGGACCTGCTCGATCTGTTTGATACGTCGGTCAAGCGCTTTCCGACACGCGTCGCCATGCGTATCGAGCGTGATGGGCGGAAGGAGCAATACACCTACGAGGACGTTCGCGAATTAACGCATCGGGCCGCGGGGTTCTTTGCGAAGAACGGCATCGCGTCAGGCGACCGCGTCATTCTTTATTCGCACAATATGCCCGAATGGGGAATGACGTATTTCGGCATTCTCAAAGCCGGTGCGACCGCCGTTCCGATCGATCCGGCGTCGTCGGTCGAGGAGATCGTGAACTTTGCCAAGGCGGCCGAGGTATCGGCGATAGTGTTGTCGCCGAAGCTTGATCGAGAGAATCCGGAACTGCGAAAGGCACTTGCACAAGCTTTCGGAAAGAAGAAGCGTGGCAGCTCGGCAAAGAACCACCCCGTCGCCGAAGCGGCGACACCCCTCCTTCGTAAGGAGGGGAGCCCGGAAGTGTGGACCTTTGACGAGGTCTTTGAGATGGGATCGGAGACCGAGGAGGCAAAGCGAAATGCGCTGCTTCCGGCTAAGGTCGCTTCGAACGCCATCGCGTCGCTCATATTCACCTCGGGCACGACGGGGAAGCCAAAGGCGGTGATGTTGTCGCATAAGAATTTCGTCAACATGATCTCGATGCTGTCGTCGGTGCTCGATATGGACATCACCGACGGCGTGTTGAGCGTCCTGCCGATGCATCACACATTTGAGTTTTCGGCTGGTTTCCTGACGCCTTTCTCAAACGGGACACAGATCACGTATCTCAACGAACTAACGGCCGAGGACCTGTCACGGACGATCGAGAATGGCCACGTCACAGGAATGGTCGGCGTGCCGGCGTTGTGGGAGATGCTGCACCGGCGGATCAAGACGCGGCTGCGCGAACGCGGTGATTGGATCGCCGACCTCGCTGACAACATCATCGATTTCAACGCCTGGATACGCGACAACACGCCTTTCAATCTCGGGCCCATCGTGTTTTTCCCGATCCATCAGGGCATGGGCGGCAAGATGCGTTACCTGATCTCGGGCGGGTCGGCTTTGAGTGAAAAGGTACAAAAGGACCTTCACGGTCTTGGCTTCACCGTGCTCGAGGGTTACGGCCTCACCGAATCGTCGCCGGTGCTTACTGTTGCGAGGCCGGGTAATAAATTGCTCAAAGGTTCGGTCGGAAAGCCGCTGCCGGGCGTCGAGGTAAAGATCGATTCGCCGGACGAGAACGGTGTCGGCGAAGTGCTCGCCCGTGGTCAGAATGTGATGGCCGGCTATTACAACAACGAAGAGGCGACCGAGGCCGTGCTGCAGGACCGCTGGCTAAAGACTGGCGACCTCGGACGCATCGATGACGACGGAAATCTGTTTATCGTGGGCCGGTCAAAAGACGTCATTATCGATTCGAACGGCAAGAACATTTACCCCGACGAGATCGAGGACATTTACGGTAAATCGCCTCTTATCAAGGAGTTAAGCGTCGTAGGGCTGCCTGATCCTGATGGCGGTGAAAAGATCGCGGCGCTTGTCGTGCCAGACTACGAGCAGGATATTTCGCTTTCCCGAAGCGAGGCAAATAAGAAGGTCGAGGAGCATTTCAGAGAGGTTTCGGCAGGCATTCCCTTTTTCAAGCGAGTGAAGGTGCTGCATGTTACACCGTTTGAATTGCCTCGCACGGCGACCCGAAAGGTCAAGCGGCCTGAGGTCGTCGAAATGCTCCAGGCACTCGAAGAGCGAGCAAAGAACAAGACCGACAAGATCGTCGAATCAAAGGCCGACGACAACTCGCTCTGGATCCGCAAGATCGTCGCGACCGTGTCGAGCCG
>CAZWSK010000070.1:3559-9907 GCA_964636445.1 uncultured Chloracidobacterium sp. | reverse complement strand
GTCGCGGTCGCGGCGGCCGACTACTGGTTCGACACGAAGTATAAGCGGGCGTATATGAACAACTTTACGACGCTCGTCCCGATCGAACGCAGCGGAAGTCTCAGGCAATCGCTGCGGCATGTGCTGCAGATATTGAACGATGGTTACAATGCTCTCATCTTTCCCGAGGGCGGCCGGCAGGAGACCGGACAGATCGCGGAATTCAAACCGATCATCGGCTACCTCGCTTTGAATCAAAAGATCGGCATTCTACCGATCTACATCTGGGGCACGTACGAGGCGTTCCCAAAGGGAATGGTCATCCCGCCGACTAGCAGCATCGGTGCAAAAGTCGGGGCGAAAGTCGGACGATTCCTCGAATACGACGAACTCAAAACGATGACCGAGGGCGTGCCGAATACGGAGGCATATCGGCTCATCGCGGCCCGTGTTCAGCACGAGGTCGAGAACATGCGTGACGGGACGCGGCGTGAGTTTGACGTTGACGGTCTGCGGAAGCAATGGAAAGCTGAACGCCGCAGGTCACGGAAGCAGGAACCAGTGATCGACAATTAAAGATGGCAAGAACGAAGGCCTTGGCAAAAACTGAACGGAAGATGCTAATAACCGGCGGCACTGGTTTCTTGGGCACGCACATTGTCAAGCAGATGCTGGACGCGGGCGAAAAAAACCTTCGTGTGATGGCGTCGCGTGTTCCGTCGTGGATGGCCGATGCGGGCGTTGAGCCTTTCGAGGGTTCGGTGACGAACCGAGATGACGTCGCGTCGGCTGTTAAGAATGTGTCGGCGATCTTTCATCTGGCCGGAAAAGTGTCTCGTGACAATGACGACGCGGCTGAGATGAATACTATTCATCTGCAGGGCACGCGGCTGTTATGCGAAGCTGCGACAGAGGCTGGCGTTAAGACGATGATCCTTGCCTCGTCTAGCGGGACGATCGCCGTGAGCGAAACCGACGAGGTGGCTGACGAAACGTATCCGCAGCCGGTCGATATTATTTCCCGATGGGCGTATTACGCTTCGAAGTATTACCAGGAACGCGCCGCGATCGAGAATTTCGACGGCGACGGCCGGCGCCTAGTGATAATGAACCCATCGCTGCTCCTCGGTCCGGATGATGAGCGGTTGTCGTCGACGAAGCCTGTGCTCGATTTTCTTGGGCGAAAGATACCGTATTGCCCGAGCGGCGGGCTGAATTTTGTCGATGCTCGAGACGCGGCCACGGCCTTTATATCGGCGCTCGAGAAAGGAAAACACCAGGAACGGTACCTGCTCGGCGCGGCGAATATGACTTTTGCGCAGTTCTTCGGCCGTCTCGAACGTTTAAGCGGTGTCGCCGCACCTGCGATGAGAGTCCCCAAGAAGCTCGCTATGGCCGGGTCGTCTATGATCAGCTCGATCTACAAGAACTGGGGCCGCATATCACCGGTCGCACCGAACGAAGTCGAGCAGGCTGAGCATTTCTGGTACTTCGACTGGGCAAAGGGCGAGACAGAACTCGGCTTTTTGCCACGCGATCCTCAGGAAACGCTTCAGGACACGATAGATTATCTCCGCCGGAACTTTCTCGGCGAGGGCGTTTTCAAATAACCACGAAATTTCAGCACGTTTCGCAACAATTGCGCGGCACCAGGCGTGAAAGGAACCGGTGCGAGACTTTGTTTTTGAACATCGTCTGTTGAAAATAGAATGAATGCGGTCAATCGGACAGCGGCGACAATTCAGGCCTGGAGGACACACGGGACTCGATGCCTGAAGAGAAACTGTCCGACCACGCCCTGATCGATAGCGTTCGCGCGGGCGACGAGGCCGCCTTTGGCGAGCTGATGTCGCGATATCGCGGGCCGATCACGAACTACCTCTATCGCTTTTTGAATGATTATGAGGAGGCGGTCGACCTTGCGCAGGAGACATTCGTCAGGGTCTATTTCGCGCTCGACCGCTACCACACGGGATACGCGTTTTCGACTTATATTTACCGTATCGCGACGAATCTCGCGATCAGCGAGATACGGCGAAGAAAACGCAGGCGGCTGTTGTCGCTGACAGGCCTGTTTCAGGCGGACGAAGAGAGCGAGGCTGAATTCCAGCCGCCGGACAAGGGCAAACTCGCGGACGAAGCCTTGATGGACGACGAGCGGAGCGAGGTCATCGGCCGGGCGATCGCGGCTTTGCCTGAAAAATATCGAGTGCCGGTCGTCCTGCGGGACATCGAGGGACGCTCGTACGATGAGATCGCCGAGATACTGGAACTCGGCCTCGGCACAACGAAGTCGCGCATAAGCCGCGGGCGAGGGCTGTTGAAAGAAAAACTGGAACGTTATTTTTAGATGCGACACGACGAGAACAACAATTTTGAAGAGGTCGGCGAACTGCTGAGCACGCTGAAACGTGTGGAGCCGCCGGGCGATTTTGATATGCACGTTCGCGGCCGTATCGCGAAAGGACTTCCCACAGTTAGTCGCCGGTGGCCGATGATGGTGGCCCGCATCGGCGTACCGGCGGCGGTGTTGATCGCGTTGGGCGGATATTTCGGATGGACTAATCTTAGTGAACCCGTGAATGTTCCGGTCGTTGCGGATCTGCAGACGGTCGAACCCGTTCGGAGTAATATCGATTCCGACTACGAGCAGTTCGCGGTTTCGGCAAATCCGGAGGATTCTGTTGAAACCTCTCGTCAGAACGACAGAATTTTAGTCGAGCCTCCTGAGAATCTTCTCGCGGATAAGATGACGATAGGAAGGAACAGGGATTCGCGGGCGCCCGGACGGGACGGGATGACCGTACCTGAAGACAGTGGCGCAGGCGGCGGCTCGGTCGATTTTAGCTTCCCAACGGCTCGCCGGCGTCTGCCGCGCGGACTCGATCCTGATCGCTTGATCACTAACACGAATATTACGGCCAGTACTCGCCAGTCGGCGGTCGAGGTCTTACGGATGCTCGGCGTGTCGGCGTCGTGTTCGATGTCCGGCTGCCGGGTTAACTCCGTCTCAGGAAACGGCGTGGCGGGGAACTCAGGCCTCAAGACCGGCGATATTATCGAATCGATCGATGGCACGCGTCTGAATTCGGCCACAACTTTCGGCGGCCAATTCTCGGCCGCGAGCGTTCGGGTCCGGCGAGAGGGCTCGGTGCTGACGATCTCTCTCAGGCCCTAAAGTTTCTGCGGCTCGCCCACGGCCGCGTCCTTTACTTCGGTCTGGAACTTACTGTAACCATACGACTTAACGACCTGGTTGACGCTGATGCCTTTGACGAGGAGCACGCGGACGGCCAGGTTTATTTCTGCCTGTGAAGGCAGCCAGATCTCGTCGCCGATACGTTCCTGCTCGAGAACGAACGACGCGCCTTTCTTTAGATTAGCGATCAGTCCGCCGCCAACCTTAAAGTTGTCAGCCAGCGACGCCTCGAGCCGCGCTACCTGCTTGTCCTGCTCGTCGATCCACATCACGCCGATCGTTTTGCCGAAAAATTTCAGCATGCTCTTGGCGTTCTTCATGTCGAAGTTCGGGTCCGGCTCAAAATCGAACACGATCACGTCCCGCCCGCGAAACCGCTCGCGCCGCGGGTTTGTCAGCTTTGACGCACGCAGAACTTCGGCGATCGAGATGCGCCGTTCGTCACCGTCAGGCGGCCCGCCGCTCACCTCGCGTATCTTGTCTTTCTCAAACTCACGGTCGATCTCCTCGATGCGCTTTTCGACATCCTTGTCGGCCTCCGCTTGCTCTTTTGCATTCAGCGGCCGCCCGTTCTTCTCCACAAGGCGGGCGACGCGGCGGCCTCGGTGGAATGATAGCTGCTGCGTTTCTGACTCGGTCTCACGCAGCACGCCGTCCTTGCCCAGCTCGCGCTTGATCGATCTTTGCGTAAAAGAATACGTGTCAAGCAGTTTCTCTACCTTGTCTTCGTTTGCCTGCAGCTCGCGGAGCAATGCAGGGATATCAGGGAGCGGCTGGCCGCTGACGACCGGGAAGTCGAACTGAGAGGGAACGAGCGGTACGTTTGTCTTAACGTCAATGAGCTGAATCTCGTAGGTTTCTCCTCCGGTCGCCAAGCGGATGAAAAACGGCCGACGCGTACCGGCCACGTCACGATAGTCGCTGTACTCGGCCACGTCGCCACCAACCGAATCACGAACAAGCAGCCCAGTTGCGGCGTCGAACCATAACCTGATCGTCACGCCTCTAGGCGTCGTCAACACGACGATATTCGCCCGTCTGCCGGCGATGTCCTCACTGCCGCCTGAGACGATCTTGGCCTTTTGCCTCTTATAATTTAGCCAAAGATTGTTGCGGTAAACGGCCGCCGCCTGCATCGTCGTGCTCGCCGCTCCCGTCAACGTCTCCAGGCCGTCTCGAGAGTTCCGAGCCCACGCCGAACGGCCGTTATAGCCCGCTTCTGTCTCAAAGCCCGCGACGTCAAAGCTCGTGACCAGCAGATTTGGCTGAGAAGCCCGCAAACGGTATCTGCCGCTCGCTCCATCGCTCACGCGCTTGATAGTTCCTGTCTGCTCCATCGATCCGACCGCCCGGAGAGCCTTGCTTCCGCCGAGGGTCCGTTCGGCTTGCTTTAGGACCTTCGCCGGTGACTGAGCAGACGCAGTCGCGGCCGCTAAGACGCAGAAGGCAAAATAGATAAGGAATTTTTGCATTGGTATAATCGAGCTACAGTGTCGCAGATGAGTTTTCTTATGAAAAGAGTTGTATTGATATGTGCCCTGATCACCGCCATTTGCGGTGCGGCGGCCGGCCAGAGACCGTTTGCGGCCGACCTCGTGATCACGAACGCGAACATCCGTACCATGGACGCCAAGCGTTCGGTCGCACGCTCCTTGGCGGTACTTAACGGCAGGATCGTGGCTATCGGGTCCGATGCCGACACAAAGGACCTTATCGGGCCAAAGACCAAGGTCATTAACGCGCAGGGCAGGACCGTTCTCCCCGGATTCAACGACGCGCACCTTCATTTTATGGCGACCGGTGCCCAGCGTTCGCAGATCGACCTCGGAAAAGGCGTGACGAGTGCTGCGGAATTCGCAAGACGACTAAAGGAGTACGCCGCAAAGCTCCCAAAGGGCCGGTGGATACTCGGCGGCCGCTGGGACCATGAGAATTGGACGCCCGTCGAACTGCCGTCAGCGGCAATGATCGACGCGGCGACGCCTTACAACCCCGTTTACGTCAGCCGCCTCGACGGGCATATGTCCGTGGCAAACAGCCTGGCGATGCGTCTCGCGAAGGTTGATAAGAACACAAAAGATGTCGCAGGCGGTGAGATCGTCCGCGAT
Source organism: uncultured Chloracidobacterium sp. (assembly GCA_964636445.1). Classification (GTDB taxonomy): domain Bacteria; phylum Acidobacteriota; class Blastocatellia; order Pyrinomonadales; family Pyrinomonadaceae; genus OLB17. The sequence continues at coordinate 4,621 of CAZWSK010000070.1, read as the reverse complement.
GCGGCCGGCAATCCGACCGGCATTTTCAAGGATGCAGCTGAGGAATACATCGAAAAGGCGATTCCGTTGGCAAGCTTTGAACAAAAAATCGATGAGGCGATCGCGGCGACTGATTACGCCGCCAGCCTGGGCATCACGAGCGCACAGGACATGGGCTCCTCGGCCCTCGATATCAGCGTTTATCAAGAGCTGATGCGGCAGGGAAAGCTGAAAACGCGGATCTACGGATGTACCGCGCTTGCTGACGCCCAATACTGGAAGGATGCCGGCGTAAATTACGCATTCGGCACGCCGTGGTTCCGCGTCGGCTGTCTAAAAGCCTATGCGGACGGCAGCCTCGGATCGACCACGGCCTGGTTGTTTGAGCCTTACAGCGACGCCCCGAATACCTCGGGCCTCGCCCGTGCCGACGTGATGACGACGATGAGGCAGAGCATCATCGACGCCGACAAGGCTAAACTGCAGGTAAATATCCACGCGATCGGCGACCGCGCAAATGCGACGATCCTTGACTATTACGCCGGGCTCGATGCGGCGAACGGCGCCCGCGATAGGCGTTTTCGGATAGAGCATGCACAGCATCTCAGGCAGCAAGACATCGCCCGCTTTGGCAAGCACAAGGTCGTCGCGTCAATGCAGCCGATGCACATTTACGACGACGGCAAATGGGCGGAAAAGCGCATCGGGAGCGAGCGTTTGAAGGGCACATACGCATTTCGGACGCTGCTCGAAACCGGCGCCGTGCTCGCTTTCGGTTCCGATTCACCCGTCGCGAATCTCAACGCTCTTTTCGGGATCTACGCCGCCGTAACACGCCAGACGAGCGACCTGGCACATCCAAACGGTTGGATACCCGAGCAAAAGATCACCGTCGATGAGGCCGTGCGGGCCTTCACATACGGTTCGGCCTATGCCGAGTTTCAGGAGCACGTGAAGGGCACGCTTGAGGTCGGCAAACTGGCTGACCTCATCCTTATCTCGGAGGATATCTTCACGATCGAACCCGCGAAGATACGGGACGTGCTCGTGCTGACGACCATTGTCGACGGTAAGGTCGTTTAC
>CAZWSK010000070.1:0-3459 GCA_964636445.1 uncultured Chloracidobacterium sp. | reverse complement strand
ACGTCCGAATAGAAGGCCGCATAGCCGCGAGGTGATCATTTTTTTGTAAAAGTGGCGGGACAAGGCGAAAATATGATGATAAGCCCTGCGTTGACAACAGTTACGTGTCCCAGGGCGGCAGCGGGACACGTCGGGACAGCGAGACGGAAAAGTTTTTTTCAAAACGCGCGGGACAGTGCCCAAATCGCACCGTAAGCTGTGTGATCACAAACAGTTAGCTGTCCCAAATTGGGTGTGGGACATCCGCGGGACACCCAAAATGATGAATTTTTTTAAAAAATTGAGGGACAGCGGGGAGAAATGACCGTAAGTATCTGTTATGTCAATAGTTAGCTGTCCCGCCAGGGGTGTGGGACACCTGCGGGACACTAGCGGGACACCCGGTCGCGAGGCGACGGTCCGAGAGACGGAAATATGAAGTGCCTGACGGCGGTGATGATACTGACAGGGACGCTGATGGCAACGGCCCAGCAGTCTGCCGATCTCATCATTACCAACGCAAACGTACGGACACTGGCAACGAGCGATTCGCGCCCCCGCGCGGTCGCTGCACTTGACGGCCGGATAGTTGCGGTAGGCTCCGGCCCGGATGTGATGAGGTTTGCAGGCTCGGCCACTCGGATCATCGACGCCAAGGGCCGCCTGGTGATCCCCGGATTCAATGACGCGCATGTCCATCTCACCGCATTTGGGAATCAATTTTCGCACCTGGACATCAGTCAATTGCGCGCCCCAAAGGCCATACTCGATGCGGTAGCCAGCTATGTGCGATTCCTGCCGAAAGGGCGGTGGGTACTCGGCCGCGGGTGGGACGCAGACACGTTTCTGCCGCTGAAAGCTGCGCTCGATGCGGTCAGTCCGCAGAATCCTGTTTTTCTCTATTCGAGGGATTACACCGAGGCGCTGGTCAACTCGTCGGCACTTAAAAGCGCCGCGGCCGCATCTGAAACGGGCTTGATCACGGGCAGCTTACTCGAGAAGGTGCAAAAACGAGTTCCCCGAGACCACTCTTCAAACTGGGCCGAGATCGTCGAGGTGGCGAGCAATTACGCGGTTGCGAATGGTGTTACCAGCGTACAGGACGTCCATTCGGACGACATTTTTGAACTGCTGACGAGGCTTACAACTGAGGGGAAGTTAAAGATCCGGGTTTACGATTGCATAGGACTCGGCGAGAGGCAAAAGGCAGTCGCCGCTGGCATTCGTGCTGCGTCGGGCACGCCAATGGTACGTCGGGGCTGTGTCAAAGGCTCGGCAGACGGCGAACAGGCGGAGGTCGCTCGGTTAGTCAACGACATTACGGAGGCGGATAAAGCAGGGCTGCAGGTAATGGTCCACGCCATCGGCGGCCGGTCCAACGCTAATATTCTCACTGCCTTCGAGGAGGTGATCGCCGCCAACGGCAAGCGTGACCGCCGTTTTCGTGTCGAGCACGCCGCCCGGATGCGAGTAGAGGACATATCGAGGTTCGGGCGATCGGGTATTATCCCATCGATGCAGCCCGCCCTATTTTATAGCGGACCCGCGTCGGGCGATGACTTTCAGCAGTTGTCCCGGGCCGGCCCGCTGGCTTTCGGATCGGACGCGTCCATGATCGATATCGACCCGCTCGCGGGCGTTCACGCGGCCGTGAATAGCGGAAGGCGTTCCCTTACGGTGGCCGAGGCCGTGCGTGCCTACACGCTCGGATCGGCATATGCCGAGTTTCAGGAAAATGAGAAAGGCACAATAGAGGCAGGCAAATTGGCGGATCTGGTCATCCTATCGGAAGACATTTTTTCGATCGAACGCTCGCGCATCAAGCAGGCCCGCGTGCTAATGACAGTCGTCGGCGGGGAGATTGTTTACGACAATCGGTGAAGTATAATGCTCACAAGGAACGTAATCTTAAAATTATGAAAAATATCATTGTTTCTATCACACTTACGTTGGTCCTAGCCGGCATCTCATTCGCGCAGACCACAGCCGAGGCGGCCGCAGATGTCGAACTCAACAGCAAAGGCCAGCCGGTCGTTAACAATAAGGAAAACGCTCCCGTAGACCTGAAGCCGGGCGAGTCGATCACTCGCGGTGAAGCTCTCGCGAAAGGCGTGAAGCACGTTACGGTCGCCAAGGTGCTTGGGTCGCCGAATGAATTCGCGGGCAAGACCGTAGCAGTCAGCGGTGTCGTTGTCCGCTCATGCAAAAAAGAAGGCTGCTGGATGGAAATGGCGGACAAGGCCGGCGGCAAGTCCGTCCGCGTTACGTTTGGAGATCATAAGTTCTTCATTCCGCTCAATTCCGCGGGAATGAAGGTCAAAGCTCAAGGTGTGTTCAAGACCAAGGTCCTGTCCAAGGAGCATGTCGAACACCTGATCAACGACGACGGTGCTAAATTCGACAAGCGAAATGACGACGGCACAGTGACCGAGGTCTCGTTTGAAGCGACGGGCGTGGTATTGACCAAGTAGGAGTGAACCCCTTCAAGATACGCGACATTTCGATCGACCCGCCGCTCATCCTCTCACCGATGGCCGGGGTGACGGACTACACGTTCCGCCGGCTGATCAAGCGGCGCGGCGGCGTGGGGCTCGTTGTGTCCGAGTTTATCTCTGTTGAGGGGCTGACGAGAAATAATCCAAAGTCGAAACGGCAGATGCGTTTTGATGAGGAAGAGCGACCCTTTGCGGTGCAGATATTCGGCGGGCGCCCCGAGCGAATGGCGATGGGCGCCGAGATGGCCCAAGAGGTCGGTGCTGACATTCTGGACGTTAATTGCGGCTGTCCGGCGCCCAAGGTCGTTAAAAACGGCGGCGGCTCGGGCCTGCTCCGCGAGCCGCAGCTGCTCGAAACGATCCTGAAAGAGATCAAGAAGACGATCTCAATACCGCTTACCTTGAAGCTGCGAACAGGTTACACAGAGGCCTCGATCAATGTCGTCGAGGTCGCCAAGATGGCGGAGCAATGCGGTGTCGAGCACATTCAGGTCCACGGACGAACCCGCGAACAGGGCTACAAAGGCCTGGCGAATTGGGACCACATCGGCGCGGTCAAGCAAGCCGTAAGTATTCCTGTCTCAGGGAACGGAGATATCACGACGATCGAGTACGGTATGCAACGATGGCGTGAAACCGGCGTTGACGGCATTCTGATCGGCCGCGGGGCGATGCAGAATCCGTGGATATTCCGCCAGTTTGCCGACGTTCTCGCAGGCCGCGAGCCGTACCAGCCGGATCTCGCGGAGAAAAAGGACGTGCTGCTTGAGTTCTTCTCGATGTGCCGCGAAGAGATGCCTGAGATCGTGGCGCTCGGCAAAATGAAGCAGCTTGCGGGCCAGTTTACAAAGGGCCTCGTCGGCGGCGCGCAGTTTCGTCAGACGCTGTATCACTCGCATTCCGCCGAGGAGATACTCGACAATATCACGACGTACTTTGAGACGCTCGAGCGGCGTGAGACCTTCGGGGACGGCGTCGTCGAGGC
>CAZWSK010000069.1:6781-12101 GCA_964636445.1 uncultured Chloracidobacterium sp. | reverse complement strand
GCGGCTGTAAGCGCCTCGCGGAGTTTCTCGAGGCCGCTGCCTGCGACTGAGCTGACCGCGATCACTGGCGCCTCATCCAGGAACGATCCCGCGACAAGTTCCGCGGCGTCGAGCTTTGCCAGCTCCAGCGTGTCGGCGTCTACGAGGTCCGTCTTTGTTATCGCGATCACGCCAGTCCGCACGCCGAGCAATCGACAGATATCGAAATGCTCTCGCGTCTGCGGCATCACGCCGTCGTCAGCCGCGATGACGAGCAGTACCACATCGATCCCGCTCGCCCCAGCGAGCATGTTCTTAACGAACTTCTCGTGACCGGGAACGTCGACGAATCCGAAGTGCTTTCCGCCGGCTTCCATCTCGGCGAAGCCGATGTCCACGGTTATTCCGCGCCTCTTCTCCTCAGGCAGCCGGTCGGCATCGGTGCCGGTCAAGGCCTTTACCAAGGCCGTTTTGCCGTGGTCGATGTGCCCGGCTGTTCCGACGATCGCGTATGTCATCGCGCAAAGCCCAACAGGTAATAAACGAGCACAGCCGGCAGCGGCGTGGCTGCGAGTAAGAAGAGCGAAGAGACGGCTGAATAGGCCCACGGTCGATTGAGGCCCGTGAGCCCGAGAAAATAGATAAATACGCGCTTGATGACGACGAAGATCACCGGCGGGAAGATGAATGCCAGGACCACGATGACCCACATAAGCGCGTCGTAACCGGCCGTGCCCAGGCCGTCGGGCCCGAATACCAGCATCAGCAGCATGAGCATGAATACGAGTATCGCGCCGAAGGAGATGCCTAGACTCAAGACGTCTGTCAGAACAACGTATGCGATCGACCTTCCGTCCGGCGTCGTGGTCCTTCTTCCGAGCCAGACCACCTCAACGGCCATCGCCGCGATGATCGTCAGGCTGAATATCGCCGAACAGAGCCATTGCCGTGTGATCTCATCCATCATCGACCTCGTATTGTTCGAGTTTTCGATATAGCGTCTTCCTGCCAATGTTTAGGAGTCTGGCGGCCCGCGATTTATCGCCGTCGGTGTATTTCATCGTGGTCGTGATGACCTGTTTCTCTATGTCGTCGAGAGCGGCGGGCAACTCCAGTACGATCCCGACCTGGCCGGGCGCTATACGGACGGCACGCTCGAGGCGTGCGTTTGCCGAGGCGTCACCGGCGGTGCGTGCTATGGCTTCTGGGAGGTCGTCGAGTTCTATCTGCCGGCCAGCCGCTATGATGACCGCCCGCTCAATTGCGTTCTCGAGCTCTCGAACGTTACCGGGCCACTCGTAACTGGCGAGAGCCTTCATCGCGTCCTTCGATATGCCGGAAACAAAGCGGCCGCTCTTGTCCTTGTACGTGTCTAGAAAGTGGATGGCGAGCAGATTGATGTCCTCGATGCGCTCGCGCAGCGGCGGCAGCCATATCGGGAACACCGACAGCCGATAATACAGGTCCTTGCGAAACTTGCCTTCGGTGATGGCCTGTTCGAGGTCGATATTCGTCGCCGCGACGACCCTTACGTCAACCTTGATCGTCTTTTTGCCGCCGACCCGCGTAAACTCGCCGCCCTCCAGCACTCGCAGGAGCCGAACTTGCGCCTGCGGTGACATCTCGCCGATCTCGTCGAGAAAAAGCGTGCCGCCGTCGGCCTCTTCGAACCGACCCTGCCGCTGCTCCCGTGCGTCGGTAAATGCGCCCTTTTCGTGGCCGAAGAGCTCGGATTCGAGCAAGGTTTCGGGAATTGCGCCGCAGTTTATCTTGACGTACGGGCGATTCTCGCGGCCTGAGTTGAAGTGAATAAGGTTGGCAATAAGCTCTTTGCCGGTGCCTGATTCCCCGGTTATGAGCACGTTCGTCGAGGTGTTGGCGACGCTCTCTGCCAGCTCGATGGCCCGCTTGATCGCAGGTGCCTGGCCGACCAACTCGCTGTGCCGGTGGAGAGCCGTGCGCAAGCGCATCACTTCGGTCGACAATTGATCGCGCTCGAGGGCGGTACCGATCTGAGCAGCGATCCCCTCGATCAGCGCGACATCATGATCAGCGAACGTTTCCTCTTTGCTCCAGACAAAACCGAGCAGCCCGAAAGCGCGGCCCGCTACGTTTACGGGCGTCACGAGCGCAGCCTTGCCCTTGAGCTGAGTATTGAAGAAAAGGCGTATCGGCAGCGGCAATTGTGAAGCTGCAAGCTTCAGCGTCCTGCCGTCGCGAAGTAGATCTCCGAGGGCCGAGAAGGTGTCGACGTCGAGAGATTTATTGTGCTGCTCGATCAAACGAAGCATCTTGCCGAGCTTTATACCCTCGGCAGATTTGAATGTAGCCAGCGAAATACGCTTTCCGGCCTCGTCCAGCACGCCCAGCGCCCCGTAATCGGCCCCAACCAGGTTTATCGCCCGTTCCAGAACATCCTCGGCAACCTCGTCGAAATCGGAATGAGAATTCAGCGTATTAGCGATCTCGAGAAGAGCGTTAGTGCGGCGGCTCTCCTGTTCCTGCGTGACGTAGAGCTTCGTGTATTGATACCCAATGGCCAACTGACGGGCGATCGATTCAAGAAACGCCACCTCCTCGTCGAGCCATGCGCGCGGCCGGCGAGTGTCGTGCAGGCCAAGCAGACCGAGCACCTGATCGTTCTGGATGATCGGGATGATCAGGAGCGAGCGCGTGTCGAGAGCCTTTGCGAAGAACTTCAAGGTGGCGTCGTTTGCCGTTGCCACGTCGTTGATGCGGATCGGTCGAGACAGATCGAGGCGCTCGGCGAGCTTTGCGGCGTCGAACGGGATCGTCGTTCCCTGGCTCTTCGGCACCCGCCTGTCCCGCCGCCACTCGTGGCTGATGACGAGCTCCTCACCCTCGCCAAGCTGAAGCAGGTCGCAGCGGTCGGCGTTGAGCATTCGGCCGATCTCGGAAACGACGACATTGAGGAAACGCTCTAGGTCGATGTCGGTCGGCAGGTCGCGGGCGAGTCTCTCAATGATCGCCTCGCGCGCCTGCTGCATGCTGAGCTGGCGTTCTGTCGAAAGCGGTGATGACGGATCTGGCTGCATCGGACAAGACCACTGTGTGGTTTGGCCCTGAGAATGTCAAGTTGACACACTTTCAGGCCGAACTGTGTTGTTTCGATGCACTAGTTAGGTTTATTTGCAGGCTTTGAAGGCGGTTTGGTATTCGTCTCTTTCGTGGGCCGCGTGTTTGAGTTCGCGGGCCTCGGGGTGGTATTAGAGTTGGAGTTTGACTCCGTGTTTGTATTCGTGTTCGAGGATCGGTTAGACGCCTGATTCGAATTTTGCGGCCCGACATAATTCACACGATTGCGTCCCGCCTCTGCGTCCTCGAGCAATTCCTCAGCACGGGCGTTGGACGGGTCGAGTTCCAGCGCCTTTTTCAGAGCTCCGACGGCCTCGTGATATTTGGCGAGCCGGATCAAAGTGTTCCCGAGCTCCGTCTGGTACTCGCTGTCGTCAGGTTTGAGCTTGACGGCATCTCGGAAGGCTTCTTCTGCTTCCTCGTCCTTTAAAAGCTTTGCGTAGGTGCGGCCGAGATTGAAGAAGGCGGTGTCGTCTTTCGGATTCGCACCGACCCATTTTTTGTATGCTTTTACAGCGTTCTCAAATGCCTTTTCAGAGTTAGGCTTTGCACTCGCCGGGCCCGTCACAGTTCCCGTTCGCTCGAGCTGCATCTCATACAGCGAGTAAGCTATACCGAGCTGAAAGTACGCTTCAGCGAGGTCGGGATTGAGCTTTACTGCCTGCAGCAGGGCCTGTATCGCCAGTTCAGTCTGGTTATCGTCCAGCAGGCGTTTCCCCTCAGCCAGGGCTACATTGGCGTCGGTTATGTGAGTGAACTGAGATTCTGCGTTGGCGTTCGTGTTTACCGGCTCAGTGTTGGCAGGATTCGACCCACAGCCCACAATGAGCAGGCATGCGGAAAGCACAGCTATAACGAAGAAAACTCTCATATCCGATCGTCAGCCCGGCGGGAATACGAACGGCCGGCCGGCCAGCAAATGCACATGCAGGTGAAAGACCGTCTGTCCGCCGTCGGCGTTGGTGTTTATCACCACACGGTAGCCCGGTTCGGCGAAACCGAGCCCGCGTGCGATGTCGGCTGCCGTAGTCAGCAAATGGCCGAGCAGTGCTGCCTGGGCCTCACTCGCCTTATCCAAAGAATCGATGTGCTCTCGCGGGATTATCAAGATATGCGTTGGGGCCTGCGGGCTGAGATCATTGAACGCGACACACCGGTCGTCCTCAAAAACCATGGTCGACGGCACGCGTCCGTCAGCGATCTTGCAAAAGATGCAGTCTTCCTGGGGCATTTATCTGTACTTTGATTAAAACACAGCCCGCGAGGTTGGCAAACGTTAGGCTGACGCCTCGCTCGTGTCGAGTCCGCCTTTAATGCGCTCTATATCGGCACCAAGAGAGCGGAATTTGCGCACGATGGTCTCGTACCCGCGGTCGATATGGTAGACACGGTCGATCGTCGTCTCGCCCTCTGCACACAACGCCGCCAGCACCAGTGAGGCCGACGCACGCAGATCGGAGGCAATGATCGGAGCTCCCATCAATTGCCTCTTGCCGCGGACTGTCGCCGTATTGCCCGAGATCGCGATGTCGGCCCCCATGCGTATCAGTTCGGAGGCGTGCATAAATCGGTTCTCGAATATCGTTTCCTCGATATTGCACTCGCCCTCAGCCTGCGTCATCAGGGCCATGTACTGGGCCTGCATGTCTGTCGGGAACTTAGGATGCGGTTCGGTTGTCACGCACTTCGCTTTTAGGCCGCCGTCGGAGGTTTTGGCGATCAAGGTGCTCTGATTGACCTCCTCGATATCCACGCCGGCTGAGCGCAGCTGCTCGATGACGGCGCGAAGATGATCGGGGCGGCAGTTCTTTACTTCCAGCTCGCCATTCGTGATCGCCGCTGCGACCAGGAACGTGCCCGTTTCGATACGGTCGGGAATGATCGTATGCTCTGCGCTTCCCATCGCATCGACACCGTCGATCTCGATGGTCGAGGTTCCGGCCCCGCGGATGCGGGCGCCCATCTTGTTCATCAATTCCGCAAGGTCCTCGATCTCAGGCTCCTCTGCAGCGTTATGAATGGTCGTTCGGCCGGTGGCCAGTGCGGCGGCCATCATCACGTTCTCAGTGCCCGTAACCGTGACCTTTTCAAACTCGATCGGAGCCCCGACTAATCGGCCCTTCGGGGCCGTCGCGACGACATCACCTGACTCTAACGATACCACCGCACCAAGCTTTTCAAAGGCCTTCAAATGCAGGTCGATCGGCCGTGTTCCGATCGCGCATCCACCCGGCAGGCTGACCTT
>CAZWSK010000069.1:0-6681 GCA_964636445.1 uncultured Chloracidobacterium sp. | reverse complement strand
TCCATCGCAGTCTCTACTATAGGAGCTGTGGCTGTCGCCTTAATCATTCCTTATGGGTTCGAGAAGAGAATGTTATCACAAACCGGGAATTTTCAAGGCCCGAACGCACAGAAATTAGTGTTTCATCAGGGTTATAGGCGCACCTTTATCCCGCCGTTAAAGACACGTCCCTCGAGATGCGTGTACACCTCGACAAATGTCGGGTTCGTATGCGGTGGAATGACGACAGGGCTATACTTGCCCTGCCGCACATTGGTGAGGTTCTCGCCATTTACAAAAAGGCTGATCTTGCCGAAGGTTCTCTCGCCGAAAATGCCGACTTCCGCGGTTGACCGCGTTAATGAGCGGTCCTCCAGGGTCTGGCGTCCCGCGAAATAGAATTCAACGCCCGCCTTAAAACTCTCGTGCTTTTCGAATACCAATGACGAGTTCACCTTGTGCTTCGGAACGAGCGTCAGACGTCGCGTTCCCGGCAAGAAGCCGGCTTTCGCATCCGTCAGTGTGTAGCCAAAGAACAACTTCGCGATCCCGTAACTGAGCCGCACGTTCGTTTCGGTCCCTTTGCTGATCACGGGCGAGGATTCGTTTCGAAACCGGTAACCAAGAAATGCAGTTGGCCGCAACACTATCGGGTCGATGATCGTCGTGTAAAAGAACATCTGATTGATCGCGTATGTGAACCCCTCGCCGGCCGTGCCGCGATAGTTGAAGTCGAGGGTGCCTCCGCGGCTTCGCTCGGCCTTGAGATTTGTGCCGACGGGATTTACGTTTCGAAACAACAACGTTTCTGCGTCCTCGGTAAACATCGTCGGCGTCTTGTATCCGTGTCCGTACCCTACGCGGGTCGTGAATTTGTCGGAAAAGCGATAGAGCAGCGAAACGCGCGGCAGGGCAAACGTTCCGTACTGGCGTGCCTTATCCAGCCTGAATCCCGCCTCGAGCGAGAGCCTGCTTGTTAGGTCGACGGTGTCCTGGACGAACACACCGCCGTGGGTCCTCATCTCATCTCGCCGGGGCGCGGGACCAGGCCCCGTCTCGCGGAAATCGTCATGCACGAGACTGCCGCCGAAGACGAACGCGTGTTTTCCGAAGGCCCGCAGGTATGAGACATCGGTGAACGAGTTGAATTGGTCGCCTTCGAACCTGTGATCAGGCGTCGAAAGCTTGCGCGTAAAGGATGCCAAGCTCTGTTTTGCAAACAATCTTCCGCTGCCGTCAAAGTCATGATTCAGGTTGAACGTCGTTATGTTGCGGACTGAGTGGTTCGCCTCGAAGTAAGGGTGTAGCGGATCGCTATTGCCGCGAACCGCAAAAACGTCGCCGCCTCGGCGGTTTTGGTACGAAAAGGAATTGCCGACGGCCAGCGACGTCTTGTCTGCGAGCGAAAAAACGAATTTCGGTGTGATGCCGAATGAGCGCGTCCGGGCGAGTTCAGTAAAATCATCGTCGTCAACGTCGTATTCCTTTTGAAAGTTAGCCGAGCCGAGCAGCGTGTAGCCGACGCGGCCGAACTTGCGCGAATTGAATACCGAGACGTCCGTTCCTAGGGCCGATGTCTGATTAAACAACAGGGTCGTTACAGGCTCTACGCTCGGATCCTTTGTAATGAAGTTGATCACGCCTGCAATGGCGTCGCCGCCGAAAAGCGTAGCACTGGGGCCCTTAATGATCTCGACTTGTCTCAGATCAAGCGGCGGGATGTCGAGCAGGCTTAAGCTCCCCGAAAATCCGCCGTATGCCGGAAAGCCGTCTTTGAGAAGCTGCGTGTAACGCCCGTCAAGACCCTGTATGCGGACGCTCTGCGTGTTAGAGACTGCCGACGTTTGCTGCACATCGATGCCCGTGCTCTCGTTGAGCACCATGGACACGTTCGCGGGCCGCATATTGATCTTTTCATCGACCTCTTCCTCGTCGATCGCTTCGACTCGCGTCGGTTCGTCCTCGATCTCGCGGCCCGTGCGAGTGGATTCGATGGTTACCTCGCCAACTTCGTTGGTGACCTCGAGAAAGACAGATTGCTCTGTCTGCCCGGTAAGCGGAAAGGCGAGCTTCAGCTCGATCGCTCCATAGCCGAGAGCCGAGATATCGACGACCTGTTCGCCGTCCGGAACATTCTCGAGTACAACGCGCCCGTTTGCGTCTGAGACTGCGGTTGTGTCCGTGTTCCTTACCGAGGCGGTCGCCTCGGCAATAGCGGCTTTAGTGTCGTGGTTCCTGACGAGCAGCACGAGCGTGCTGCTCGACTGCGGGAAGATGTTCTGGGCGGCGATCAAGGCCGCGATAAAAACGACAAACTTCACAATTGGTGTATTCCAGATGCCTATTAGCGGGAATTCTCGAGTATCTCGCGCAGGTCGTCGGGGACCGGCATCGGCTCAAAGAACCATACCCTCGTTGAGCCGATATTGCCGATTGGATAGATACCGAGCGGCGTTTTTGTCGCTGCACCTACGATGCGGATCAACTGTCCCCAGATCTCTCGGGCCGACCTCATCTTCATGCCGAGTTTGAACATTCTCCAGTGAATTCGTGTGTGCTGGTAGGTGCTCGCCTGACCCAAGACGTGTGCCCGCTCCAGGTGCAGAAGAGCGTCCTCGAAACGGCCGGAGGTCTCGTGTTCGCGAGCCATTTCTATCTCGCGATCGATGTGGATAGCAAGCGTCCGCATATTCGGTCTATCTATTGTAAGCCAGAATCGAGTAAAATCACGTTTCAGTTAACTCGTTAAGCTCCAACACGCGTGAAGACAGCGGCTGAACAGCGTCATGAGGTCGAGTTTGAGGCTGCCGGCATTGCCTCAGATGACGCGCGCCTGGTCAAACGCTGCCAAGCCGGCGACCAGGCGGCATGGGACGAGCTTGTCGACCGTTATCAGCGCCTGATCTATGCGATACCTCGCCGTGCGGGCCTGGGCGAAGAGCAAGCGGCCGATGTCTTTCAGGAAGTTTTCGTGACACTGCTCGAAAAGATCGACATTATTGAACAGCCTGATCGGATCCGGTCATGGATCGTGACGACAGCGAAATTCAAGACTTGGGGAATCATCCGCGGTTCAAAAGGATATTATTCACCTCAAACTGAGGAAGAAATGGAGGCCGAGATGGCCGCCATTCGTGACGAAAGCCCGCTGGCCGACGAGATGCTGATCGAGTTGGAGGAACAGCACCTCATCCGCGAAGCGTTGAAAAGAATCGAGGAACGGTGCCAGACAATCCTCTCAATGATATATCTGACCGACCCGTCGGCAAGCTACGCCGAGGTCGCGGCGGCGATCGGCGTGGGCGAGACGAGCATAAGCCCGCTACGGTCACGGTGCCTGAAAAAGCTGGAAAAGGTTTTGGCCAAATAATGTCTTTTTTGCACGCGATAACGCACTGTCTGTACGGAGAGGGCAAACTGGCCCGATAGAGCAATGAAACGAACCGCTGAACAACGACTCGAACACATCATCCGACGCATGCAGGCCGACAATGCGATCGATGCGCCGGCCGAGCTAACAAAGTTTGCCAAGGGACTCTACCGCACACGAGTAGTCGAGCCAACGCCCTCACTCTTCAAGCGTATCGCGGCCGTTTTGAGTGTTGATCTCGCACCGGGACGCGCGGCGTTCGGCGAACGATCAGCATCAGGCAGCCAGGCACGGCAGATGTTGTTTGAGGCCGGCGACAACGCCGTTGACCTCCGCGTGTCCGCCGCCGGCAAGGCCTTTGACATCCGCGGCCAGATCCTGGGTGACGGATTTGAGAACGGCAGCGTTGAGATCGCGGGGCAGAAAATCGAGATCGAGAACGGCGCTTTCGCTCTCGAGAATATCGCCGCGGGCGAATACAGCTTAACGGCCCAAGGCGGCGAACAAGAGATATTCATCGAAAAGATCATCCTCAGCTAGTACCTCCAGTTTCCAACCCCCAGAGGCGAAGGCCGCGCGCAAAACCTTCGCCTCTCCTCACTTCTGTATAATCGAGCGTGATGCCACGCTCATCACTCGCAAAAAAGCTGATCGTCGCAGAGGATAACGCCGAGATCAGGCAGCTCTTGTCGGCACACGCCAATCTTGCCGATGAGGACCTCGCCGAAGAGTTGCGGCGAATTTGCTACGCGTCATGGACCAGCAAGCCGACGGAAGCCCAAAAAGCCGCCCGCGCCGCCCGCGTACTCGCGCGGACGATAGCTGCGGCCAATGTTCAGGCGACATCGCGCTGGCTGGACGGCATTTCGAACATAACATTAGGAAAATTCGACGCCGCCGCCCGTGATCTGACCGCGGCCGCCGAGATGCTTGACGCTGCGGGACGAGTTAATGACGGTGCCCAGGCGAGGGTCGCTCTGCTGATGGCCCTTGCGATGTCTGGCCGTTACGACGAAGCCGTAGCCGCCGGCGAAAGCGCGTTCAAGCGTCTGATCGCTGCCCGCGATCATCTCGGGGCCGGCAAGGTCGCGATGAACCTGAGCAATGTGGTTTCCCGCCAGGGAAGGCACCGCGAGGCTGAGCGATACGGACTGGAGGCACGGCGGCATTTCGCGCGAGCCAATGAGACGACCTGGCTTGCTATGGCCGAGAACGACCTTGCGAATACATACGCTGAACTTAACGAGTTCGCAAAGGCCCGACGCTATTACGAATCTGCTCTTAAGACCGCAAAGGCCGCGAAAATGACCGTAACCGAGGCCGAGATCGAGGCTAGTCTCGGCAATCTCGCTGTGCTTCGCGGGGAGTATTCTGAGGCTGTGCGCTATCTCGAGCGTTCTCGACAGCGTTACGCGGAGCTAGGCATGCCGCACCAGTCGGCGGTTGCCGACCTTGAGATCGCCGACATTTACAGCCAGCTAAACTTGCTCGCCGAGGCCGCAGAGATCTACCGCTGCGTCAGCCCTGAATTCGCGCGGCTTAAGCTAAGGGCCGAAGAAGCACGCTCACGACTGCATTATGGCCGAACGCTTGCGTCGATCGGCAATAACCGAGGAGCCAGGTCCGAATTACAGCGTGCGGTGAGGCTATTCGCACGTGAAAGGAACGCCTCGGGCCAGGTCGCTGCGCTCGCCGGCCTTGCGGAGGTGGCGATAGGCCAAGGGCGTTTTGAAGACGGTGCAGCGATCATTGGCAAAGCCCGTGAGCATCTGCCGCGGGATGAAAACCCGCGGCACGAGATCATAGTTAAATTGCTCGAAGGCCGGACCCTCGCGGGCTTGGGCTCGCACGAACAGGCGACGACTATCCTTATCGAGGCCGAGCGACTGGCGACAAAGCAGCAGCAACTCGATGTTAGGCAGTCGATACGTAACGAACTTGGAAAGATCGCGGGGAGATCTGGCAACCGCGTATCGGCACGGCGGCATTTTGAACGATCGATCAGCGACATTGAGGGATTGCGCTCAACGGTCGGAGCCGATGAATTCAGTGTCGCGTTTCTCGGCGCTCGTACAGAGCCCTTCGATAACCTCACACGCCTACTTATTGCTGACGGCAAGGTCGCCGCCGCGTTTCGAACGGTCGAACGTGCCCGTTCGCGGGCCCTGCTTGACGCGATGGGCCCCGGCAAACAAGGCCGCGCACCCGCCGCGATGCAGCGGCAGATCGATGAGGCCCGCTCACGCCTTAATTTTCTTTATCGTTCTCTTCAAGCTGGAGACGCGGACGAGCCGAGCAAGCTGCGAAGCGACATTCTCGAAGCCGAAAAGACCCTAGCCGATTCGCTCCGCCGTGCAAACAGCCTGAAAGCTCAAGGGAGCGCCGGCGGCCAGTTTGATCTTAAAGAACTGCATCGCCGGCTCGGCAGGACGGAAACGCTGATCGAATACATCGAGCTAGAAGGCGTCGTTTCCGCATTCGTGGTCGACGCCATGAAGGTGAGATATCTGGACGGCGTCGGCTCGGTCGATGAGATCCGCTCGCTCGTCGATGAACTGCACTTCCAATTCGAGACTTTGCGATACGGCGGCGAGCGGCTCAAGCGTTTCGCTTCGCAGATGAAGTCGCGTGCTGACACTGTTTTGAAGAGGCTTTACGATATCCTTCTCAGACCGCTCGCCAGATACCTGACGGTCTCGAGATTGGTCATTGTCCCCGCCGGCGTGGTGCATTATGTTCCGATCCACGCCCTTCACGACCGTGAACGGTATGTGGTCGAAACTCACGAGATCGCCTACTCGCCTGCCGCGTCGGTGTGGGTCAAGCTGCACTCCAAGCGAACGCGAAAGTCTCGAACATCGCTCGTTATGGGTTTTGCCGACGAACGGATCCCGCAAGCCGAGCGGGAAGCGGCCGAGCTAAGCAAAGTTCTGCCCCGCGGCGAGGTATTTAAGGGAAAACAGGCAACATTCGATGCATTCACGGCTAATGCAGGCCGGCATGACCTTATCCATTTGGCCTGTCACGGGCAATTCAGGCCCGATAATCCGATGTTCTCGAGCCTGCACCTGGCGGACGGTTGGGTGACGGTGCAGGACATCTGTGCGAGGCGGATAAATGCGTCGCTCGTTACGCTAAGTGCCTGCGAGACAGGAATTAGCAAGGTCGCGGCCGGCGATGAGCTATTAGGCCTGGTCCGCGGCTTCCTCACTGCCGGGGCGGCCTCACTCATCGTGAGCCTTTGGACCGTAAACGACGAAGCCGCACGCGAACTAATGAGCCGTTTTTACGCTAATTTACAACGCGCGGGCAGCGTTTCAGCATCTCTCAGA
>CAZWSK010000068.1:0-12327 GCA_964636445.1 uncultured Chloracidobacterium sp. | reverse complement strand
AAGGTTGTCCGCTTCATAATATTGTCCTCATACGATACGGTCAGAGTCCCCGGCGGTGCAACCGGCGGCTATCGAGGCGCGCCGTTACGCCGCGCGTTTTATGTCGCCGGTCTCATACTCAGGGAACATTATGATCGCGGGGTGCACGCCGAAGGCGGTGGCGAGGCTTATCGCGCGTCGTTTGCCGATGTCGACGCGGTTGTTCTCGAGCAGACTGATGTTCGTAGGGCTAATGCCCGAACGCTCAGCAAGCTGCTCCTGTGTCCAGCCCTTTAGCTCGCGAAGCATTTGAATAACACGCCCGGTAGACAGCGTGACGTGACGCTCGGCGGGAATGAAATCGGTTGGGTTTAGGTTCTTCATAGTGCTCCTCAATACTTGTGCGGGTTGATCTCAAGGACGTAGACGGTCACAATGTCTCGGTCGACGACGTAGATAACGCGATATTGCAGACTCAACCGCGACGACCTTTGGCCGGCGCGCTCGCCTCTTAACTTCTCGTCGTGAAATCCCGGCAGCTCTCGCAACGTCTCGGGCCCGTGCCGTGCGACGATCTCTTTCCAGAGTTCATACTTCTCGGCAATCGCGACCGGCAGCTTCCGCACCGCCTTTCGAATGTCGCGATGCTCGAGGATCTGCCACATTATCAAATATGATAACCTATTAGGTCTGATAGGTCAATACTGACTGAATCTGCGCTCTCGTGGCCCGCCATCAAGAACATCAACATCGCGGGGCGTCCCATCAAAACCATCGACGGCGCCATAAGAAACATCGCGCTTCCCATCAAAATCATCGGGCCGCCATCAGCATTTTTCAGGGGTGACATCAGGACCATTGACAACATCTAAACCATCAAGTGCCATAAGCAGTGAGCGTTTTGGCGGAGATATGGCGAAAGCGGATTTCGGGGAGGAAAACGGCGTCTCGGACATTCGACCAATCCAGGATTTATATGCGACCAACCGGGCGTTTATATGTGCGCTAAGCGGGGTTTATATGCGACCAAAGTGCCGTTTTTTCTCGACAAAGCGGGATTTTAGCCAAAACCCGCGCGCTTTTCGAAAAAACACAAAAGTGCGCGCTTTTTTCGGATCAAAATTCACCTCGATCTGACTATTTTGCGAAGTAGCCCAACCGAGTGCGCGTGATCAGGTCGGCGGGCTTGGCGGTGACGGTGATCGCCCGCCATTTGCCGTCGCGTTTGTCGTTGGCGGGCGAGTATTCGACCGTGTAGAGGGTGCGGAGGTCGGCGGCGACGAGGCCGTAGATGCGGCCCATTTCTTCGAGGCGGTTTATGGCGTTCAGGCGGCCGCCGGTGCGGTCCGCGACGATCTGCAGCCGCGCCCGCGCGGCGTTGTACATCGCCATCTGCCGCGGCGTCGGGTCGGCCAATTTTGAAGGGTCGCCGGTCGGCAACGCAAGCGGATAAATGGTCACGCCCTGAGCGTCGGCGCGATTGAGAACGCGTTCGAGAATGTCGCTTTTTTCAGGCTGTATCGCGGTCGCAACTTGTTCATCCGAAAGCCTTTCCAGCTGGTCGCGGTCTTTGTCCCGGACCGCCGTATCAACGCCGTCGCTGAGCACCACGATCGCCTTGCGGCGGCTGTTTTCGCGGGCGAGTTTGTCGAGTGCAAAGTCAAGCGCCTTATAGAGTTGCGTCTTGCCGCGGCCATTCGAGACCTCGATGGAATTGGCGATCGTGCGACGGTCAGTGGTGAAGTCGTTTCGAAGATTCACCTTGTCGTAAAATTCGACAACAGCCACCCGGTCACGCGGCGACAGGGCGTCAATAAAGCGGTGCGCGGACTGCTTGATAGTTTGCCGAAACCCGAGCGTAGAGCCGCTCATATCGAGCACGAGGACCAGGCTGAACGGGGCTTCCGTCGCCTCAAACCGCGTGATAGGCTGCTTCACGCCGTCCTCGAAGATCTCAAAATCTTGCAGCGTGAGGTCCATTACCGGCCGTCCGCGATTGTCGGCCACGCCGATGTTAAGTCGGACGATAGAAGAGTCGACGCGGATCGGATCGTCATCCTGGGCCATTGTTGCGGCGGCCGGGAGCAGGGAAGCGATAAATAAAAGCAGGACGCGGGCGATGCGCATAGTGAAATGTTAGCCGTTTTGACGCGGATTCGCGAAGCAATGGTTGCACAGCACCGTCGGGCATTAACTATTCGCCGGTTTTGGTTTATAATCATCGACACCCGATCCCGGATAGTTGCTGTTGAGGATTCACATGCTTTTTCGGCCGAGCTTTTGTGCTAATTGCGGTGAAAAGATCGAGCGAGCGGATTGGACTCTCCTGACGAGCCGCAGGTTTTGTCCTGTGTGCGAGATCGAGTTTAAGGGGCATGAACTGCTGCCGAGGGCGATCGTCGCCGGGAGCATTCTCGTCGGCCTGTTCGGCGTTGGAGCATATTTGAAAAGGGGCCCGACCGCGGATGACGCGCGGGCGGCCATAAAGCCAAGGCCGCTCGTGGAGACGCCTATGGCGGCTGGTCCGAAGCCCGTGGAAGCCGCCCCGCGAGTCGTTGCGTCACCCGCTCCGACGCGCGAGATGCCGCCGCCACCTCAGCCGGCCCCAGCACGACCCGTTGTTACCGCGAGCGAACCGCAGTTCTACTGCGGTGCGGAGACGAAAAAGGGGACGCCGTGCTCGCGTCGTGTAAAGGGGAATGTTCGGTGCTATCAGCACGTCGGAATGCCGGCGATGGCTGGCGGAGACAGGCTCACGGCCATTAAATAAGCGGGATTAATAGATGAAACCACTTGCACAGAATTCGATGATCCAGAACCGCTACCTGATCGTGCAGCTGATCGGGAAAGGCGGAATGGGTGAGGTTTACCTGGCGATAGACCAACGGCTCGGCAGCGCTGTTGCGCTCAAGCGGACGTATTTTAAAGGCGACGAAACTATGGGCACCGCGTTTGAGCGTGAGGCCCGTATTCTCGGCCGGCTGCGGCATCCCGTTTTGCCGAAGGTCATAGATCATTTTCTTGAGGGCGGCGACCAGTTCCTCGTGATGGAACATATCTCCGGCGACGATCTCGCAAAGAGGCTGGAGACATCTAAAAAGCCGTTTCCGCTGAATTGGGTGATGTTCTGGGCCGATCAGGCACTCGACGCCTTGAATTACCTGCACTCGCACGAACCGCCCATCATTCATCGCGATATTAAGCCGCAGAATCTGAAGTTAACCGATGAGAATCACATTGTATTGCTCGATTTCGGACTGTCGAAAGACTTTGACAGCGTGAATACGGGCGGTTCGTCCGGGGTCGGCAGCATCGTGGGCTATTCACCCGGCTTTGCTCCTATGGAGCAGGTTCGTGGAACGGGAACCGATGGCCGGAGCGATCTGTACTCTCTGTCGGCAACACTTTATCAGTTGCTAAGCAACGTCGCGCCGCCAGATGCTCTCGCCAGGGCAGACGCGATGCTCGGTGGGGCGAGCGACCCGCTAGAGCCGCTCAATTCGCTGAACCGTGACGTTTCCCCGGCTATTTCTGAGGTGATCATCCGGGGTCTGTCGATCCGTCAGGACGACCGGTATCAGACTGCGGCCGAAATGCAGAAGGCGCTTCGAAAGGCCTATAACCAAGGTAATCAGCCGAACGCGAAAGTCCCCGAGACAATGCCGTCGCTCGATACCGAAACGACGGAGGCCCCTACACGCATTGCGAAAGCCGATGCAGCGCAACCCACCAATGTTCCGGCCGTACGGATCGAGACCGGCACGACTATGGAATCGACGATCCGAATGGATGACGTCGAAGTCGCCCAAATGCTGAAGCAGGCGGACGTAAAAACTGAGTTGATCGCCGAAGCCCCCGCCGGACAGGCGGACCCCGAGCCGAAGCCGGCTGGCGATGGCAAATCTGCTGCGCGAGGCCGGGAATCTTCGGCAATCTCGCCTACGACACCCGCGGCCGCTGCCCCGGCAAAAACGAGCGGGCCGCAAAAAGCCAAGTCTTCCGCAGCCGGTTTCTTCATTGGAGCCTTGATCGGTCTCGTGCTGTTGGCTGTAGCCGCAGGCGGCGGCTGGTATGCCTACGACCGTTATTATAAGGCGCAAATGGCGGCTCCCTCGCCATCGCCAGCCGTTTCGCCGACGCCTGTCGCGGACGTCAGTGCAGCCAACAGTAATGCCGCGAACACAGAGGTGGTGGTCGAGTCAAAGCCAGCCGAGGATAATTCGAATCAGGCGGCCACGAATACGTCGGCGGCTGTCCCTTCAGCGCGACAGACACCGCAGGCTACGCGAACGAACCCGGCGCAGGCCCGTCCGGCTCAACCGCCCGCCAAGCGTTCGACGCCGAGGACGCAGCCAAAGGACGACCGAACGGTCATACTGCAGTAGGAATGGCTATGAGACGTAGAATTTATCGAATCATCACAGTATTGGCGATTACGATCACCGCGCTGTCCCTTACCATCGTCGGTCAGAACAAGCGTGACCGTGAGCGGGCCAGGACGCTGGCAGCGCAGGCCGACGCTGCATTTAAAGCAAAAAACTATCGTGAGGCCGCTGACAAATATGCTGAGGTGATCGCGATTCTGCCGAATAGTCCGTTGGCTCACTACGGGAAAGGATTCGCTCATCTCGATCTAGGGGAATTCGACACGGCGTTGAACGAGTTCACGCTCGCGATGAACAAAGGTTTTAAGCCTATTGTCGAGATCCACAAGGTACGAGCGTTTGTTTATAGCGAGACAAAGAACTACGACGCAGCCGCCACGGAACTCGAGAAGGCTGTCGCGATCATGCCCAAGAATCTGGCCTTGTTGAAGGACCTTGCCGGCGCACATATAAACAGAAAGGCTTATCCACAGGCCCTCGAAGTGTTAAATCGGGCCGCCCGGCTCGCACCCCAGGACGCTGATGTAAGTTACAGCCGAGCAAGGCTATATTTCGAACGCGGCGACGTCGCTGATCAACGCACGGCCGCGGAGGCAGCTCTTGCCCGAGGTACCCGGTTCCTAGGCGAATCGTTCTTCCTTCTTGGCGACGCCTGCAGGAAGCAGAATGACAGGCCCTGCGCAATTGATGCCTTCCAACGATCAGCGAGTGCAAAGCCGGACAATCTGCAGACCTATCGGATCCTCGCGGAGATCTTTCAGGACGAGAACCGGTTTACGGACGCGATCAACATTACGAAGCAGGGGCTAAACGCTTTTCCATCGAACGGTCAGTTATACACGGACCTGGCCCGATATTACAGCTTCGCCGACCGGCCCGAGGAGGCTGTTCAGGCGGCTAAGTCGGGAATCCGGCTGCTGCCGCGCGAATACGCCGCATATACCAACCTCTGCCGAGCATATAACGAGACCAAGGCATATGATCTCGCGGTAAAGGAATGCAATACTGCACTGCAACTGAAGCCCGGCGACGGCGAGACCTACTTCTATCTCGGGAATGCCAACGTCGGCCAAGGCCGCACTGTTGAGGCGAATCGACTCTATACAAGAGCGGTTAGCGGCCTCGAGGAGTTGTCGCAGCGATCGCCGGGACTATCGGAGAACTGGTACTTGCTCGGGAATGCCTACTTCGCTGACCGTCAGATCGACAAAGCTGTTGAAGCCTATACACGGTCGCTCGCCATTAGCCCCAAGTTTCTCAAGGCCCGATTTAACCTGGGGATCGCTCAGACACGTAAGAAGAACCGGTCTGCGGCGATGGAGCAATACAACTCGATACTGGCCGTGGATCCGGCTCTCGCAGGCAGGCTAAAGGCGGAGATCGACAAAATGTAGTTCAGAGGCGAGCTCGGCCGCGCCGGTCCCGCGTGCTGACCTTAACACTCTGTAGCATGAAGACTACCCGCACGCTCTCAGGCCTCTGTTCGACACTTAAGGGCAGGAAAGGAGCGTGCGCGGGATCCGTGTCGAGTGCCTTCCTTAGCTCCTGTACGATGCGAGCATCGTCCGACGGTTCGACTACCTCGGCTATTCGGGCCAGACCGTTACCGAAGACGTCGGCGACGATCACGACCTCCTCATCACGCATTTCGCCGCGAACAACAGATTTAGTTAGAGCTATCAACGCTCCCTGCGGATTTACACTCGGAGATTCGCCGGCGAAGCCAAGTCTGTCCCGGGCGAATTCATTCGGTGATATATCGTCAGGCCCGGCCACACTATATGGATTGAAGCTATTCGCCAGCATTATTGCCGAGCGCGAATCGGGACGCGTCCCTTGCGACCTATCGGGCTGGAAGAGCCCGGAGAACATAAGCGCGAGGAAGCCAAACCCGATAATAAGTGAGGCCACAGCGCCTATCCCGTAGGGAATTAACTGAAGCTCCAGCCAGCGATAGATCGACGGTCCCGTAGATCGATGTTCCTTACCGCTGTCAGAAAGCACGGCCTGCCGCAGTCTCTTCAATTCCAAAGCCGACATGGCGGGCCTGCTCAGCCGCACCAATCCTGCCTGGACCGCCCGATACTCAGACAATCGCTGTCGGCAGCCGGGGCAGTGGTCTAAATGTTCGCTGACACCGGGGAACTCAGTCGTCGCCGTGTTGTCGATGTCGCAATAAAGCGGAAGTTCAAATTGTATATCCGAGCATTTCATATTGCTGCTCCGGTGTTTGATGCGAATGGCTCACTGACCCCGGCTGTCCCGATCTCTCGGGACAACGTTGTCCGAACCTCAGCGGCGATGGTGTTTTCATCGATGTTGCTGGTCGATTCCTTTCCTTCGCTTGTGCTCGCGATCCGGCTGTTCGCTCGCTTGACCTATCGTTGGCACCGATTTTTATTTTCAAACAAGACCGGGGCGAGTCAGCCATTCGCATCAAATTGTCAAAAACCACTTAATCTCCTACGCAATTCTTCGCGGCCGCGCGAGATACGAGACTTTGCTGTTCCCAAGCTGACGCCCGTTACCGCCGCCGTCTCTTCATAACTCAGGCCCTCTATGTCGCACAAAACGACGGCCTCACGAAACGCCGGCTTAAGATCACATAAGGCCACGCTGATCGCGTACTCGCGTTCACGTCTTAGGGTCACCTCCTCGGGCGTTGGCCCCTTGTCCGGCATCAATGCTGAGAGTGGTGTCTCTGATTCACCGGCGGCCGCATCGAGCGAGAAAGTGACGTCCCGTTTCCGGCGTTTCCACCAGCGGTAACGGTTTCGCGACTCGTTGATCGCTATTCGAAAGAGCCAGGTCTTCAGGCCCGAATCCCCACGAAATTTACCGATGGATCGCACCGCTTTAAGAAGCGTATCTTGGCTAAGGTCTGCGGCTTCCTCGGGACTATCCGTCAGACGATAAAGCAGAGCATAGATGTCGCCTGAATAACGGTCTACGAGAGTCCCAAATGCCTCTGCGTCGCCCGCGCGTAATTTTTCAATAAAGGCCGAATTCTCTGCGGCCTGGGCAGGGGACGACAGGCCTATGCGGCCAATTGCTTCGTCGTCTATTGCGATCGACTCGCTGAAGACCATGGTTCGCCCCGTTTTCGATCTTCCTTTCTGAAGATCTTTCAAATTGCCCTCCCGTTTATTACGGGCCAATATATTAGACACCGCGTGATCTGTTTTGTTCCCGAGTTTGGCAGCGGCCGCAGAAATAATTCCGTGCGCCGAGGCAACGGTGGATATGCGTCTTGTTATTTGCCCTAAACACTGATTTACGCTAAATTAACTCTTTTGCACCGCTGCCGGTTCCGGCACTAATATAACGCGCAAACAAAGTATTGATTGCAATTTTTTGACTAATGGCTAAGAAACGACGATTTGAGCAGCTACAGGCCGCGGCGGCCGCCCCAAAGGAAAAGAAGACCTACGTTGACCCGCTACAGCAGCAGGTCGTGCCCCGTCTGGAGGAAGTTGGGAAGAAACTCGAGGGCAAGGGCCGAACGATCTTGTACGTCGTCGGCGCCGCTGTACTGGTAGTGATCGCGGTCGTTGTTCTCATGAGGATGACTCGCAGCTCGTCGGCGGCCGCTCAGACAGCGCTCGGAAAGGCCATTGAGACTTCTCAGGCGATGATCTCAGAGAGCGGGACGCCGGCGGGGTCCACAGAAAAGACCTTCAAGACGGAACGAGAGCGTGCCGAGGCCGCGATCGCAGAGTTCCAGACCGTCGTGGACAAGTTTGGTGGTGATGCGGCTGAAAAGGCTAAATACTTCATCGCTGTGAATCGCTTGCACGTTGATCGGCCTGCCGGTATAGGCGAGTTGGAGGCCCTTTCGGGGCAAGACGAGCCCGCCGGAAGACTCGCGAAATTCGCACTTGCTCAGACTCGTATAAATGACAGCCGCTACGATGATGCCGCCAAGCTGCTTCAGGAGTTGATCAGTTCGTCTGAAACGGTCATCGCAAAAGACACGCTTAACTTCGAACTCGCAAAGGTTTACGAGAAACAGGAGAAGAAGCAGGAAGCACTCGACCTCTATTTCAACATCGCAAAGACGGCGAGCGAGGCCAAGGACGCGGAGGGCAAGGCGATCCGAATGTCGCAGACGGCGATGGACGCTAAGAAAAAGGTCGAAGAGATGGATCCTGAACGAGCCAAGCAGATCGTCGAGTCTGCACCCGACTCGCCGTTCGGCTCGGGCATGCCTCCGATCGCGGTACAGTAACCTTAGCGGAATCACGTCTCGATTGCTACTCTTACGGTTAGAGATAACCGACAGTGGGCAAGGCGGACAACAATCCAGCAGCGACAGTTCAAACCGATCAGAATGCGGCGGCACTCGAGCACGACCGGGTGTTGATCCGCGTCTCGCCGCACGGGTACCTCACAGGCATCATTCTTGGCACCTTTCTCACGGGTCTCCTTTTTTACCTTCGACTCGACCTCGCGGGCTATCTCATATTTTGCTTCTCGTGGATCGTGCTGCCGTTTTTGGCTCTCAACGATCAGATCAGTTTTGACGGCCGACGTCTAGAGCGAACCGGCCTGCTGCCGAGATTGTGGACCTGGTTCAATGGCAGCCGGCGCCGCCTAAAGCTCACCGACATCGAACAGGTGGAGACACAGGCGATACGTGCCGTCCGTCGCGGCGGAAACGTCCATTACCGCTATAGAACAGTGCTCCACGGCAAAGGCGTAAGCATTTCTTTTGCCTCGGGGGGCGAGGACTTCAGGCAAATGATCAGAGCGATCCTACCGCGGCTGAGCGATAACGCCCTCGATGTCAGATCGCTGGACCTTCGGCAGTTCCTTACCGACCCGAAGGAAACCCTGATGAAGGCGGAGTTTGCTCGAATCCCGTCAGCCGACGTGCTTGAGGCCTCGAGGCCGCTTAGCCGTAATGTGTTGTCAAAGAGCTGTTCTGCAGTCGATGCCGATGCTACGTCTGACGACCTGCATATCATGGCCAATGAGCTGCGCATTGCGGGCTTTTTGCCGCAGGCACTGGAATCCTTTCGCCGGGCCCTCGTAAGCCGTCCGCGCGACGCGAGGTTACTCTTCGATTTTGGCCGGTGCCTGAATTCCTACGCCGCACTTCGCCGGGACAAGCGTATGACTCGCCGTTCGATCGCGGCTCTGCGATTGGCTGAACGCCGTGCCGATGATGACATCGATATTCTCAGCGAGCTGGGCGAATGCTATGTCCAGGTCGGCGAATGGCGGCGTGCATCGGCAGCTTTCCAACGTATTCTTGACCGCATCGGTGACAACTTTCGTGCGGCTCGCGGGCTGGCTGAGATCGCATTACGCGATGGCAAGATCGCCCACGTCATACACCATTTTGCCTCTGCGAATCGCGTAGCCGAGACGCCCGCCCTGCGGCGGTGGACCCGCGGCGAGGTTGACTATTTCTCTCGTCTGAACGACGACGAGGAGTACATGGAAACCGAATTTGCCCGCGTAAATCTCCTCGAGACTATTGAAAGCTCTCGCAAGACGACGCTTCGGATCGCGTTTCTCGCCTTCCCGGCCGTATTCATCGGGGTCTTTTTCGAAGACGCTCTGATCGCGAATATCGGGTGGGCTATCACCACGGTCGCCTTGCTCATCTGGACCGGACTGATCATCACGGCCAGGATGCTGTCGCGGCGGATCCCGTACGATCTTGTCTCGTCCGACGACTAGACCTTTGCTGCCTGCTCGGGCGGATTGAGCATCGCCGACCACCGGTATTCGGGCGTGTCCCAGCCTTCGTCGAGCTTTTTCAAGATAAATTCCGTCACGTTATCCACGATCCAGCGGTGGTTCTTTTCACCGACCGAGGCAAGCTCGGCATCGGGAGCCGGATTCATGAAGTCGATGGCGTAAGGAACGCCGTCCTTGATCGCGAATTCCACAGTATTTAGGTCATAACCCAACGCCGTGCAGATCGTCTTAACGTCCTGCTCGACACGAGCGTGCAACTCAGGCGTCAGGTAATCATCGATGTCGACGTACTGCATTCCCGAGAGATACGGCTTCGACGGATCGTAGGGCATGATCAGGACCTTTTCTTTGCCGACGCAATAGCAACGGACGAAATGGTCGTACTCGATGCCTTCCTGCAAGGTCATGCAGAGCGTGCCGCTGCCGTTGTATTCCGTGAAAAGTTCTTCGAGCGAATGTATCTTTGACACGTTCTTCCAGCCCCCGCCGTCGTGCGGTTTGAGGAACGCCGGGAACCCGACGTAATCGACGATGCCTTGCCAGTCGATAGGGAATTCGAGATTGCGAAGTGACTCGCTCGTGATGTCTTTGATATAGCTGTGCTGCGGGAGCAGAACGGTTTTCGGGATCGCGACGCCGATCTTTGCAGCGAGCGAGAAGTTGAAAAACTTATCGTCCGCCGACCACCAAAAGGGGTTGTTGATGATATAGGTGCCCTCCAGCGCCATTCGCTTGAGCATCGCACGGTAATAGGGAACCTCGTGCGAGATGCGATCGATAACGATGTCGTAGCGCTTAGGCTCATCGAGACGAACGCCGCCGACTACGACCATTTCAGCGGTCACGTCGCCGCCGCCATTGTCGTTAATGCTCTTAATTATCGATTCCGGAAACGTGACCTCACGCCCGGCCAGGATGCCTACTCGTTTCATAAACGGAAGATTTTAACGCAAAGACGCAAACGCCGCAAAGAGCTCATTTCGCCCCAGGCAACAGCTCCAAATTGCCCATCTCGCGGTTGTACATGTCGAGCTGGCCGACTTCGTCGGCGGTAGCGTCGAGCATTTGTTTGGTCATCGCGATGGAATCGGACAACTGTTCGAAATCAAGCAGCGAAAATTTCTCGGGGGTCGATATCGTCACGATCTCGTCGTTGAGGTAGCTAAAGAAGTTCTCGATCGATTGAAGTTGGCCCTCGACGAGCTTTACGCTGCGCTCGATCTCGTCGAATGAGGCAACGCGGCGTTTCAGGATCTCAACGTTTGTCTGCTGGATGCGCCGCGTCTTGTCGTCGCCGGCGGACTCCATCGCGCGGTAGGCCTGAGAAAGCTGATTGTGCACAGCGGTGCGATTGATCGATTTCAGGTGTTGTTTGCGGCGGCGGTAGACGTCGAGAAGCTCGACAAAATCTTCCCACCGCTGGTCGAGTGCCTGCAGGTTGCTCGGCAGCGTCGCCGCGCCGGTGAATTTACGATAGTTGTCCTGGATCTTGTCCTTGAGCCAGCGAAGGTATTCGACGGCTTCGCGCTCGCGGGGCGTAAAGCTCTTGATCAGGCCTTCGCGATTCGCCTTATGAGCGGCAAGCAGTTTTTCTTTATGGCGATTCGCGACCATCTGTCGATACTGCGGCAGATTGGGCACGACCATGATGTAAACGGCCTCGGCGATAAGCGCGATCAGCAGAGGTATCCAGCTTCCGGTGAATGCCGCGGCGGCGAGGAACCCCGCGAGCGCCCAGAAATTGAAGGGCTCTTTGATCGCCTCCTTTGCGTAGCTCTCGTTGAATTTCGCAAGGTCTGTGCGGTATTTCGCGAGGTCGGCCATATCAAACTAACTAGATGCGAGTGAATTTGTCTAAGTTCGCAGCCGCCTCCTAGTTCGCCTGGCCTTCTTCGACCTTCACTGCCTCGACGTCCAGAGCGTCGCCGGACTCGATCTGCTTGCTCGCGGGCGGCGTTCCGGCGCCGAGCATGCCCATTTGCTGTTTGTATTCGAGCAGCTTGTCCTGCATCTGAATGTCCATCGCTTCGCGCTCGATGTCGGCCATCTGGTTGTCGACAGAGGCGGCTCCGAGCTGGAGCTTTGCCTCGGCAGCGGCAACGCGGCGATCGATCTTTTCTCGCATCTCGTTGAATGTCGATGCGTCGTCGCCGATGTTAAATGCCTCCATTGTCTGGGCAAGCTGTTCCTGCAGCTTGGCCTGCTTGGCAGCGGAGATAAGCTGCATCGCCTCGGCGGTGCGCTTTTTCATGTT
>CAZWSK010000067.1:0-12405 GCA_964636445.1 uncultured Chloracidobacterium sp. | reverse complement strand
ACAAGATCCGCGTGGAGCTTGAGGCGGGCTACAAACGCATCAAGATAAAGATCTCGCCATCGTGGGATTACGACGTCATCAAGGCCGTGCGGACGGAATTCGGCGATATTCAGTTGATGGCGGACGCAAATTCGGCCTACACGCTCGCCGATATCGACAAGCTCAAAAGCCTCGACGAGTTCAACCTCATGATGCTCGAACAGCCGCTCGCCCATGACGACATCGTCGATCACGCCAAGCTGCAGCGAGAGATCAAAACGCCAATCTGCCTTGACGAACCTATCAAAGCTGCCGAGAACGCCCGCAAAGCCATCGAACTTGGCTCCGGCAAAATAATAAATCTAAAGAACGGCCGCGTCGGCGGACACACTCAATCAAAACTCGTCGAACAGATCTGCCGCGAAGCCGGCATCCCCATTTGGTGCGGCGGCATGCTAGAATCCGGCATCGGCCGCGCCCACAACATCGCCATCTCGACCCTCGCGGGCTACACGATGCCGGGCGACGTCTCAGCATCGGAGCGGTATTGGCACGAGGACATGATCGAACCCGCCGTTGAAATATCATCAGATGGAACGATCACAGCACCCGAGAATCCGGGCATCGGATTTCAAGTTGTGCGCGACCGTATTTCTAAAGCAGCCGTCCGAAGCGTTAGAATCAAGTAAGAATTGCCCACGAAAGGCACGAAACACACGAATTCTTCGTGACTTTCGTGTTTTTCGTGGGAACTCTTTTTTATGACAGAACCAAACAAGATCATCTTTTCGATGGTCAAGGTATCAAAGTTTTACGACAAAAAGCCTGTCCTTAAGGACATATATCTCTCGTTCTTTTACGGTGCGAAGATCGGCGTGCTAGGGCTGAACGGAGCCGGTAAATCGTCGCTGCTGCGGATCATCGCGGGCACCGACAAGGAGTTTAACGGCGAGGTCGTATTTTCTAAGGGCTATTCCGTCGGCTACCTCGAACAGGAGCCGAAGCTCGACGAGTCGAAGACCGTTCAGCAGATCGTCGAGGAGGCTGTTCAGGGAACCGTTGATCTGTTGAAAGAATTCGAAGAAATAAACGCGAAGTTCGCGGAGCCGATGGACGACGATGAGATGAATGCTCTCATCGAGCGGCAGGGTTCGGTTCAGGAAAAGCTCGACCACGCCGATGCTTGGGACCTGGACAGCCGTCTGGAAATGGCCATGGACGCGCTGCGGTGCCCGCCTGCCGATACGCTGGTAAAAAATCTCTCGGGCGGCGAGAAGCGCCGTGTCGCGCTGTGCCGTCTGCTGCTGCAGAAACCGGACATTCTGCTGCTGGATGAACCGACCAACCACCTCGACGCCGAGTCGGTAGGCTGGCTCGAACAGCATCTGCAAAAGTACGAGGGCACGATCATCGCGGTAACTCACGACCGGTATTTCCTCGACAACATCGCGGGCTGGATACTCGAACTCGACCGCGGCGAGGGCATTCCTTATCAGGGCAACTATTCGTCCTGGCTTGAGCAAAAGAGCATTCGCCTTGCGCAGGAGCAGCGGAAAGAGGACAAGCTGCAAAAGACTCTCGAGCGCGAGCTTGAATGGATCCGCATGTCGCCGAAGGGCCGGCACGCCAAGTCGAAAGCACGCATCAACGACTACGAGGCCATGGTCGCGACCGAGTCTGAAAAGCACGCCGACGATCTCGAGATCTACATTCCACCCGGCCCGCGGCTTGGGGACGTCGTCATCGAGGCCCACGGCGTTTCGAAGGCATATGGCGACACTGTTCTGTTCGAAAACCTCGAGTTCTCGCTGCCGAAGGGCGGAATCGTGGGCGTCATCGGCCCGAACGGCGCGGGCAAAACGACGCTCTTCAGGCTAATAACCGGCCAGGAAACGCCTGATGCCGGCACTTTCAAGGTCGGCGAGACCGTAAAGCTCGGTTACGTCGATCAATCCCGCGACTCGCTCAACGCCGAGAAGACCGTCTTCGATGAGATCGCCGACGGGCTCGATAACGTTACACTCGGAACGCGCATAATGAATGCCCGGACGTACGTTTCGAAATTCAATTTCTCCGGCGCGGACCAGCAGAAGTTTGTCGGCCAGCTCTCGGGCGGCGAACGCAATCGCGTTCATCTGGCGAAAATGCTCAAGACCGGAGCAAACGTCTTGCTGCTCGACGAGCCGACCAATGACATCGACGTCAACACGATGCGTGCGCTGGAAGAAGCGCTCGAAAACTTTGCCGGCTGCGCGGTCGTAATTAGCCATGACCGCTGGTTTTTGGATCGTATTGCGACCCACATTTTGGCGTTCGAGGGCGACAGTCATGTTGAGTATTTTGACGGCAACTACAGCGAGTACGAGGAAGACCGCAAACGCCGCCTCGGCCACGACGCCGATCAGCCCCATCGGATCAAGTATCGAAGCCTCACGCGGGCCTGATCACAGTCAGCCAATTAGATGAAGCGTTTTCTCGTAGTTTGGTTATTGCTTGGATGTTTGTTGGCGGCGTGTTCGAAGTCCGACACGGCCGAGAAACTCGACACGAACACGGTGACTGCAGCGATCGAACCACAGCAAGCCGCTCCCTCGCCGCGGCCGTCACCGACTGTCCCCAACCTGCAGGCTGAACTGATCGATGCTCGAAATGCCGCTAGTACTTCGCCGATCGCGTCCTTCGACTTCAAGAATTTCACCTACGAACTTCCCCGCGGCTGGCAAAATCCTGACGGCACGGCAGAGATGAGGCTCGTCGACGGCGAGGCTGCGCCGGTCGCAAAGGACATCGACGAAAAACTCGACGACGAGCAGCGGGCCGCGATGAAAAGCCAGCGGCGCATTGGAATGTCGCTCGTCACTGTCAAATACATGGACCTCACCGGCGACGGCGTCGACGAGGCCATTGTGGTGCTTAAGATCGAGACCGGCGGCTCGGCCGTGCCCCAGATCGCGTACGTTTTTCAATGGAAAGAGAATGCACCAGAGCAGATCTGGTATTTCCGTACCGGCGACCGTGCGGACGGCGGCCTGAAGACCTTTTTCGCCGAGAATGGCCTCTTCGTCATCGAGCTCTACGGCCAGGACCGCTTCATACTCGGCCAGGTCGAGACCGGCAAGATCACGGGCGACGAGGAACAGCTATGCTGCCCGACGCACTTCACTAGATCTGCCTACAAATGGAACGGCTCGACGTTCCTGATGCAGGGCA
This sequence comes from uncultured Chloracidobacterium sp., assembly GCA_964636445.1. Taxonomy (GTDB): domain Bacteria; phylum Acidobacteriota; class Blastocatellia; order Pyrinomonadales; family Pyrinomonadaceae; genus OLB17. Next base: position 9,216 of record CAZWSK010000067.1, on the reverse strand, counting down.
AACGGCACACCTATTCCCTGTCAGACCCATCCGCGCCGTCGCAAGAAAATCTCGGCGACAAGGTGAACGGGCCGCCCAAGGGTAAGAAGTAGCCTCACGGTGCCAGCCGTACCGCGATCTCTCGCCACGCCTGCGTTTCGCCGATAGCGATCCTCAACGGCACCGACACGATCATCATCACGACGCCGGCGGCAAAGACCCAATTCACTTTTCGGTGCTTCACGGAATGCCATGCGAGACAGCCCAGCGCGATGACGCTCGCGCCCCCGAAGGCTTGGATCATTCCCTGTTCCGGCGGCAATATGGGCAGCCGAAACAGGGCCGCGGGCAAAAAGTTCAGTGCCGTCAGCAGCATCAGGCTCTTGTGCTCGGTCGGCCGTTTTCGATAATAGATCGCCGCACTGAACAGGATGACGAACTGCAGCATGTCGAACATCGGGACCAGGAAGAAAGCTTTCGCATCCCATCCCGGCGGCGCCGATGCTCGCACGAGATTAGCGTCATAGGCCGTCATCGTTCCCGTGATCACTACGAGCACAGCCAGCACGATGCCGGCCATTCCCATTGTCATGTGGAGCTTCACGTTCCTCGTCCTGATGAGTGCGATCTGAACGGAAAAATAGATCACCCAAGCGGTCATGACCATGCCGTGAACGTGAACGAGCTTGCTGGGAAGCGGCGGCACGTCGAAGAATGCGCTGCCGTAATAAGTGCGAAAATAACCCGCCAAAACGAATAGCGGAAACCCGATGGCCGCCGCCAGGAACAGTTTCCGGTCTGCGAGCCGCGGTGAGATATTCGTCAAATTTGCTGCCATAACATTTCCCTCCGAGACGTATGGCGTAGGCAACGCCGGGAAAGTATCACGAGCGGGAAAATTTGCTTATCTCGCGATTTTGCAGAGGCGCGAAATTTTCCACGCATAATTGCGATCAGGCGCTAAACAATGCGCCCTGCGATCGGTCCCTTCTTGGCGAAACATCGCGTTTACAGTGTTTTACGCCGACATATATATGGCATCATGTTTGCTCTCACAGCCGGAGGAGAGACCGCATCGACCGCATGGAAGCCAATACTCTCGATCGTATTCAATTTGCGTTCACCGTCACTTATCACTACCTCTTCCCGATGCTCACGATGGGGCTCGCCCCGATGATCGTGGTCTTTAAGACCCTGGCCATCTGGCGATCGGATGAAAGGTGGAATCAGGCGGCACGATTCTGGGGCAAGATCCTCGGGATCACCTTTCTTTTCGGCGTCGTGACAGGTATACCGCTCGAGTTTCAGTTCGGCACGAACTGGGCGGCGTTCTCGCGGTTCGCCGGGGGCGTGATCGGCCAGACACTCGCGATGGAAGGGACCTTTGCCTTCTTTCTCGAATCCGCGTTCATCGGCATTTTCTTGTTTGGAGAGAAGCAGCTTGGTCAGCGTCTCCATTGGCTGAGCGCCTTTCTGTTGTTTTTGGGTACCTGGATCTCCGGCTGGTTCATCATCGCCACGAACGCCTGGATGCAGTATCCCGTCGGCTACGAGATGACCCCTGAAGGCGGCGTGCAGCTCACCAACTTTTGGGCGCTCGTGCTGAATAAGTGGGCGATCTATCAATACATGCACAACATGGGCGGTGCACTGCTCACCGGGGCTTTCGCGATCGCCGCTCTCGGGGCGTTTTACGTACTGTCCAGAAAGCAGGTCGAGTACGGGCGAATGTTTGTAAAGAGCGGCGTCATAGCCGGACTGATCGCGAGTATCTGGATGTTGTTCCCCTCCGGCGACCTGCAGGGCCGAATGGTCGCGGAACATCAACCTGTCACGCTTGCCGCGATGGAGGGCCTTTTTGACACGACGCACGGCGCGCCGCTCGTGCTGATCGGCCAGCCCGACATGGAGAAGCGCCGGCTGGACAATGCCATTCACATTCCGAACGCGCTGAGCTTTATCACCTATCAGCGTTGGGACGCGAAGGTACGCGGGCTGAGCGAATTTCCGCGGGAAGATCATCCGGACAATGTGCCGCTGCTCTATTACAGCTTTCATATGATGGTCGGTCTCGGAACGATGTTCATCGCCCTGATGGTAGTCGCCGCGATATGGCTCTGGCGCGGAAAGCTCTATGAGACCGATTGGCTTCTGTGGCTGCTGATGCTGGCGTTCCCTCTTCCCTTCGTGGCAAACACCGTGGGCTGGATGGTCGCCGAACTCGGCCGGCAGCCGTGGCTTGTCTACGGCCTGATGCGCACTGAACATGGCCACTCGCCGATGGTCTCGGGCGGAAATGTGCTATTTACGCTGCTCGGTTTCTTTGGAATGTACACGGTGCTGTCGCTTCTCTATATATTTCTCATGCTGCGGCGCATCGACCACGGTGCGGATGAACTTGGCGCCCAATCTGAACTAGCGGAGTCGGTAATCAGCTAAGGAGTCTTATGGAAACGATCTGGTTCGTAATTGTCGCAGTAATGATCGTCGCCTATGTCGTCCTAGACGGCTTTGATATCGGCGCGGGCATCGTCCACCATTTTGTGGGCCGTACTGAGCACGAACGCGCCGCCGTGATCCGCGCGATAGGTCCCGTCTGGGACGGGAACGAGGTCTGGCTGCTCGCCGCGGGCGGCACGCTTTATTTTGCGTTTCCGGTATTGTATTCGGCTGGCTTTAGCGGGTTCTACCTGCCCCTCATTATGGTTCTCTGGCTCCTGATAATGCGCGCGGCGGGTATCGAGCTGCGGCATCAGCTCGACAACCATCTCTGGACAAAGTTCTGGGACTTCGTGTTCTCGCTCGCGAGCATACTGCTGGCGATCTTTTTCGGCGCGGCACTCGGCAATGTCATACGCGGTGTTCCACTTAATGAAACAGGTTATTTCTTTGAACCTCTCTTTACCGACTGGACCACGAACGCCCCGACCGGAATTCTCGATTGGTTTACGGTCCTGTCAGGTGTTGTTGCGTTCGCTGCATTGACCTTGCACGGCGCTGCATTTCTCGCGCACAAGACAGTAGACGAGATGAACGGCCGGGCCCGGCGAATAGTTGGCCTCACGTGGTACGCACTGGTCGTGGTGACGATAGCGAGCTTGTTCGCAGTTCTCTATGTCAGGCCGCAGATGCTTGATAACTATTACGCAATGCCTGCAGGCTGGTTGATACCGCTTGCCGTGCTCGCAGCGCTCGTCGCGATCAAATATTTCAACGCCGTTGGGAAAGACCGCGCCGCGTTCCTGTCGTCTGCCGGATATCTGACCTCAATGCTGGTCGGCGCGGTCTATGGCCTGTACCCGATCGTACTGCCAGCACTCGACCCGGCACACAGCCTGACTGTTCACAATGCCAAGGCCGGCAGCTACGGGCTGACCGTCGGGCTCATCTGGTGGCCGATAGGCATACTGATCGCCGTCGGTTATTTCGTCTTCCTTTTCCGGACCTTCAAGGGCAAGGTGCTGCCGGAAGAACATCATTAATAACCGCTACGGATTGTAAGGATTGGCAAATCCGCACTGCGCGTAGTTGTAGTGCGACGCTAGGTTTTGGGTTGAGCTGCGCAGCATACCGTCCTCTCGAAGGCACAAGCGATTGGCTCCGGTCTGTGTCACACCGCTCGTTGAGGACGGTATGCCCGACACAACGTACGTCGACGATGCTCCCGTAGAGGGATTCGCAAGTGTCCTCTGTATTCTGAACCTATAGCCTTCTTTCGCAGTGTTTCTCGGCGGGTTGCCGCCAACGTTTACGTTAAGGGCCGCCGCTACAGTAGGGTCAATAAGGTGCGAGCTGTAAAGCTCGGCCGCCGTTCCAAAGTTTCCGCTGCCGACGCTTCCGTAATAGGCCAGTTCGGCCTCGCTTACCACGCGCAGGGCGCTCAGCGCAGACGCCTCATTCGAGGCCCGTCGCGAACTGAGCAAATTGGGAACGGCGATCGCGGCGATGATCATAATTACCGCGACGACTATCACGAGTTCTATCAGCGAAAATCCTCCGCTTTGTTTAACTTTCATTCCTTTTGGTGTCATATTTCGGTCACCTCCGCAGATTAAATGAAACAAAACCTGTGCCTCCGCATCAAAACCATCTAAGCCGTTCATGCGTAAGGTTTAGCAGGGCCCCAGCCTGCTCCCGCCTACCGTAAACAACCTTTCAATCTCGCCTGAAAAGGTGCCAGGTACGGTCAGAATGACCGATTTCGAGCCGGTTTCCGAAAAATGATACTTTATAATATCAAGTACTTGACATTTCAGACAACTTGACCTATTCTCGATCCTCGATGGCAAAACCTTCTGCACTAAAGCACCGCGAAGAGCACCCCGAAAGGCCGCCAAACATTGGGGACCGCGCGGCCGACAATCTCAAGTTCATCCGCGAGACGATGGAACGGTCAACCAGCTTTACGGCAGTTCCGGGCTACGGCGGAATGCTTATGGGTGTGACTGCTGTTGTTGCGGCCTACATCGCCGCGCAGCAGGACTATCGCATCGGCTGGCTTCGCGTATGGCTGCTCGAGGCATGCCTTGCGTTCGCGATCGGCCTGCTCGCGATGTGGCAGAAATCCCGCATCGCGGACACGCCGCTCTTCTCGACCCCGGCACGCAAATTCGCGCTGAGTTTTGCCCCGCCGCTCATCGCGGGTGTTGCCATCACTCTCGGCCTGTGGCGATACGGCCATTACGAGATGATGGCCCCTGTCTGGATGCTCTGCTACGGCGCGGCGGTGGTATGCGCGGGCGATTTTTCGGTGCGGGTCATTCCGGTAATGGGCTGGTGCTTTATCGCTCTCGGCGCCGTCGGATTTGTTTTGCCGACGAACTATAGCAACTGGCTGATGGCGGCGAGCTTTGGCGTCACGCACATCGTTTTTGGAGCGGTCATCGCAAAAAAATACGGCGGGTAATTTTATATGAAGATCATACGACTGATCATTATTCTGGCCGCGGCACTATCGCTGCTGCTGATACCTTTCATCGCAATGAAATTCACCGCAGAGGTTAACTGGACCGCTCTGGATTTCGGGGTAATGGGCTTCATGCTCCTTTGCACTGGCTTGGCGATCGAGGTCGGGCTCAGGATCTTTGACCGGACTTGGCTGCGCGTCGCCGCTGTGGCTGTGGTCTTGTTCGGCTTTGTGATGGTCTGGGGCACGCTGGTCCACCTCGGCGGATAGTGAGCAATATGGCGCGAAAGAACTTCGCAATTAATAACGAAGAGGCGGGGCCCGAGCCCCTCAGGGTAGCCCGCGCGGCCGAGACGGTTTCGAACGATCTCGATAAGGTCATCCACGAGCGTATGCGCCTCGGTATCATCAGCGCGCTTGCGGCAAACCCGCGGCTCAGCTTTACCGAGCTAAAACGCCTGCTCGACACGACCGACGGCAACATCTCGGTCCACGCCCGCAAGCTAGAGGACGCCGGCTACATCACCTGCGAGAAATCCTTCAAAGGCCGCATGCCGCTGACAGAGTACACGATAACCGTCGACGGCAGGAAAGCACTGGAGCGGTATCTCGATCATATGGAAGCATTGATCCATGCTATGAGGAGCAGATCATGAGGAACGGCATTCTAATCTTTTTCCTCTGTTTCTTACTCGGGGACTGTTCGGCTGTGTTCGACCCAGAGAGTGGTGTTCAGACCGAGCGAGTGGCGATAGGATCTACCAGTCTCAATCTCGAGATGAGGAAAAGACATGCTCATCTTTTTCTTGCGGAATATAACTTCACCGCTGCTCTCGTAGCGGGATCGACCGAATTGGACTCGGTTGAGATGACAGGAGATACCGGTGGACTAAGCCGCATCGATATTCTTGCGTTGAACCAAAGGATGATCGCCATTCGCGACCACACGAGAAGGGAGTGTTTAAGCCTCGCGACGCAGAGATTCGAACGATGCCCGTCGGAGACAACGGGCAGACCGCTCGGATATTTTGATTTCGATTCAGAGAGGCGGTGGAAGTTCTTTCTCGCGGCTGACTAAAACTGGAACATATACCCACCTCGCGCGTCAATTAGTCGAGGAGCACCAAGTAGTATGAACGAACGAACAAAGACCGGTTTACAGATCGTTCAGTCCGCCGTTATTCTCGGCGTGCTCGGGAATGTCTTGCTCAGGCAGACGCCATGGGGGCTGAACGCGTTTCTATTTGTGACGCTGTTCGTCGCGGCTTTGCTGATGCTTATGCGACGCCACCGGCCGGAGCTGTTGACCGTGACGAACATGTCGCTCGCCGGGGTGATGCTTTTTTTCGGCACGATGTTCTTGATCCGCGACTCGATCGAGATGCGTGTAGCGGACACAATCGCGATATTGGTGACGATGGGCGTACTGATGCTGGGCAGTTTTGATGTCAAGGCCAAGATCGCAGGAGCCTTTCACTATATCGCCGGATTTTTTACAGCCGCTTTTAGCAGCTTTTTTGGTGCCTTCGTGCTGCTCGGCGCCGATATCGACTGGAAGGCGATGCCCGGCAACAGCCTGAGCCGTAGCGTGTTTGCCGTACTTCGAGGCTTTGCCATCGCATTGCCGCTGCTGCTGATATTCGGTGCCCTGTTCATGGCTGCCGATGCTGTTTTCGAGGGTTGGGTCAATAAGGCGATCAATTTCGAGCTCGACACCGTGATCAGCCACGTGATGCTTACCTCAGCTTTCGCGTGGCTGACGGCGGGCTATTTCCGCACCGCGGTGATGCGTTCATTCGTCGCTGTGCCGGTAAGCGAAACTCAGACCGAAGCGACCGACACCACGCCTGACTCATCATACGTCCAAAAGGTCGCTGACGAACCGATTGACGATAATTCACTCCCCAACAACGCTACCGTTATCGAACATATAAACATCAGCGACCCGCCCAGCGCGACGGACGATGAGTCTCCGGCCGGACCAGCCGCAGCCGCTGAACCTCCAAAACGCGATTGGCAGAACATCGATAACTCAAAACTGCCGCCGGTATTTACGCTTGGCACAGTCGAAGTCGGCATAATCCTTGGCCTGCTCAACGGCCTGTTTCTGGCGTTCGTTATCGCCCAGGTACCGTATCTCTTTGGCGGCATGGAGTTGGTGCAAAACACGCCCGATTTTAAACTGGCCGATTATGCCCGCCGAGGCTTCGGCGAATTGGTCGCGGTCTCAGCTTTGCTTTTGCCGCTGCTTCTCGTCGGCCACTGGCTCCTGCGTAAGGACAAAGCCGTCACGAGCACACTCTTTCGTGTCCTCGCCGGCATCCAGATCGCTCTGCTTTTCGTGATCATGGCTTCCGCAGTTCAGCGTCTGGTCCTGCTGACCGGCAACCTCGGCTACGGCATGACAACCGTCCGGCTCTATCCGCTGATCTTTATGGCGTGGCTTGCGGTGGTGTTTGTTTGGTTTGCGGTAACTGTGCTGCGTGGAGCGAGGCAGCACTTTGCCTGGGGAGCGTTATGGTCCGCGTTCTTTATCCTCGGCGTAACAAATTTGATGAATCCCGACAAGTTCATCGTCGAACACAACGTTGCCCTGATGCGGCAGGGGCGTGAGTTTGACGCGTACTACAACGCGACACTCAGCGATGACGCTCTGCCCGAGATCTTCCGCGCGATCCCTCACCTAAACGACGAAGATACCCTGGAGGTAACGCGTCGCCTCGCCATCCGTCACTGTGAAAAAACGAAGGAAACCGACCTTCGCAGCTGGAATCTTTCTCGCTCGCACGCCGCTTCGCTGCTACACGCGAATGGCGCCTTCATGGATTATCTGGGCGGATGCGAAGGCCGGGCGTTAAATCCGTACACGTCACGCGGCCTGGACTGAAGCGTAATGAGCAGAAAACCCTTGATTTAGCCGCCCCGAATTCTCTACCATCGGTCTCGTGCCCGAAGGAAATTCAAAACGGGACCTGGTCCGCGAATATCTGACCTTTTGCCGCGTCGAAAAGGGCCTTTCGGCGGCGTCGATCGATAGTTATGCGGCCGATCTCGGAAAGCTTGCCGCTTGGTCGGAAAGGAACAGTCTTGAACTGCGACTGCTCGTACGCGAGGACCTGCGCGAATGGCTGATCGGCCTCAGCCGCGAGAACCTGTCGGAAAACTCTCGCCGCCGCCTCATCAGCGCTGTCCGCGGATTCTACAAATTCCTGATGCAGGACGGGCACGTGACAGCGAATCCGGCCGAAGACCTTCTTGCGCCGCAAAAAGGCTCATACCTGCCCAGGTTTCTGAACCAAGCTGAGATAGAAACATTCCTCCTTGCTCCAGACACCTCGACAGAAACGGGCCTTCGCGATCGGGCGACACTTGAGTTGATGTACGCCTGCGGCCTTCGAGTCTCTGAATTGGTCGGCTTAAAGCTTCACGAGGTCGATCTCGACGCCGGCATCGTGACAACGACAGGCAAAGGCAGCAAGACACGTCGGGTGCCGGTCGGTTCGAGTGCAGTCGAATGGCTAAAGAGCTATCTCGCGACTCGGCGAAAAAAGGATATCGGCAGCGATCTCCTATTCCTCACGCCGGCCGGAAAGCCGCTTAATCGCCAAGCCGTTCACGCGCTGGTCCGCGCATATGCCGAAAAATGCGGGTTTGAGGGCGTTTCGCCGCATACGCTGCGGCATTCGTTCGCGACGCATCTGGTGCAAAACAATGCCGATATTCGATCGGTCCAGCAGATGCTCGGCCACACGGACATTTCGACGACGCAGATCTACACGCATATCACGAATCACCAGTTGAAACGAAACTACGACCGCTTTCACCCGCGTTCCACGAAGCCGTAAATGCGCCAAAAACCTGTATTTACGCGCTTGCAAGTTGAATTTTCCTTCGCTATTATTGGAAATTTGCTATTTGGCTCTGGAAAGCGCCAATAGCTGACAATAAAAGGTCGGCATGGGTGGTCGAGCGGTCAAAGGCAACGGGCTGTAAACCCGTCGGGTTAACTCCCTACGCAGGTTCGAATCCTGCCCCATGCACCATTAATAAGCGGGAGTAGCTCAGTTGGTAGAGCGTCAGCCTTCCAAGCTGAATGTCGCGAGTTCGAGTCTCGTCTCCCGCTCCAAAGGTTGTTTGAGGCGAGGCAGGCCCAAGTAGCTCAGGGGTAGAGCGCATCCTTGGTAAGGATGAGGTCACGGGTTCAAATCCCGTCTTGGGCTCCAGTTTTTTTGAGATCTGAAATTTTCAGATCTGAAATTTGAGAGGAAAGATAAGAGATGAGCAAAGAGAAATTCGATCGCAGTAAGCCGCACGTGAACATTGGGACAATT
>CAZWSK010000066.1:0-12654 GCA_964636445.1 uncultured Chloracidobacterium sp. | reverse complement strand
ACAGCAAGCGGCTCAAGGTCGCAAGCTCATTCATGCGTTCGGGCAACAACCCGACGTGGATGATCCTCGACGTCATCCCGGTCATTCCGCCAGAGCTCCGTCCGCTGGTGCCTCTGGATGGCGGACGTTTTGCGACGTCAGACCTCAATGACCTCTATCGCCGCGTCATCAACCGCAACAACCGCCTGAAAAAGCTCATCGAGCTGAAAGCGCCGGAAGTTATCGTTCGCAACGAAAAGCGAATGCTGCAGGAAGCTGTTGACGCACTGTTCGACAACGGACGCCGCGGCCGCGTGCTGCGCGGGGCGAACAACCGCCCGCTCAAATCTCTGTCGGGAACGCTCAAGGGCAAGCAGGGCCGTTTCCGCCAGAACCTGCTCGGAAAGCGTGTAGATTACTCGGGCCGTTCGGTTATCGTCGTTGGTCCTGAACTAAAGCTGCATCAGTGCGGCTTGCCGAAGAAGATGGCGCTTGAGCTGTTCAAGCCGTTTATCTACAACAAGTTAGAAAAGGACCAGCACGCGGCCACGATCAAACAGGCCCGCGAAATGGTCGAGCGGCAGGAACCGATCGTGTGGGACATCCTCGAGGACGTCATTCGCGAGCATCCCGTTCTCCTGAACCGCGCACCGACGCTGCACCGCCTCGGTATTCAGGCCTTCGAACCGGTGCTAGTCGAGGGCAAGGCGATCAAGATCCATCCGCTTGTCTGTACGGCGTTCAACGCCGACTTTGACGGCGACCAGATGGCGGTGCACATTCCGCTGTCGGCCGAAGCGCAGATCGAGGCCAGCGTATTGATGCTCGCGTCGAAGAACCTTCGTTCGCCGGCGAGCGGCCAGCCGATCGCGGTGCCGTCACAGGATATCGTTCTCGGCTGCTATTATCTGACGCTCGGCCGCGAAGGCCTCAAGGGTGAGGGCAAGGCGTTCTCATCGGTCGACGACGTTCTGCTCGCTCTCGACGCCGGCGTCGTCGAGACCCAGTCTAAGATCAAGCTTCGCTGGAGAGGCGACCTCATCGACCTGACGCTCGAGCACAACAATCAGGACGTGATGCGTGCGTCGATGCGTGAAAAGGTCGATCTCGTCATCGATACGACCGTCGGTCGCGTTATCTTTAACGAACGCCTTATCCGCGACGGGCTGCCATACGTCAACGGCGTACTGAAGAAGAAGGGCCTCCAGTCGCTCGTGACATACTCGCAGCTTCGCCTCGGTGACGACGCGACCGTGTCGCTCCTCGACGACCTTAAGACGATGGGTTTCTTGTATGCCACGAAGGCCGGCGTCTCGATCGGCATCGACGACATGGTCACGCCGGCGAGCAAGAAGGGCATCATCGAAAAGGCACTCAAAGAGGTCGAGAAACTCCGTAAGCAGTACGAGGACGCGACAATGACCGACCTCGAGCGGACCAATAAGGTGACCGCCATCTGGTCGGACGTTACTGACCACGTGGCAAAAGAAATGTTCGCTGCGATGCATACGCGAGAGGAGGAACGTAACGAGCTAAACCCGATCCTCGTCATGGCCGACTCGGGTGCTCGTGGTTCGGATGCTCAGATCCGTCAGCTCGCCGGAATGCGCGGCCTCATGGCCAAGCCGTCGGGCGAGATCATCGAGAACCCGATCCTCGCGAATTTCCGCGAGGGGCTCGACGTGCTGCAGTACTTCATCTCCACGCACGGTGCCCGTAAGGGTCTCGCCGATACGGCGCTCAAGACAGCCGACTCGGGCTACCTTACCCGCCGGCTCGTCGACGTCGCTCAGGACGTGATCGTGTCCGAGGACGACTGCGGCACGCTGAAGGGCGTCTGGACTGAGGCGATCATCCGCAACGGTGAAGAGGTCGAATCGCTCCGTGACCGCATCGTGGGCTACACCGCCCTCGACGACGTGATCGACCCGGTCGACGGAACGCTGATCGTAAACGCGAACGACGAGATCTCGGAAGAGGTCGCCGGACAGATCCAGCTCTCAGGCTTGCAGCGCATCCGCATTCGCAGCCCGTTGACGTGTGAGGCCCGCCGCGGCGTCTGCGTCAAATGTTACGGCCGCAACCTCGCGACCGGTAACACTGTCGAGATCGGCGAGGCCGTCGGCGTCATCGCCGCTCAGTCGATCGGCGAGCCCGGCACGCAGCTGACGATGCGTACGTTCCACGTCGGCGGTACCGCTCGTCTCGAACAGGAGACGAAGCACACCGCCGCTATGGACGGAACGGTCAAATTCAGTTCCGAGATGAAGGTCATCAAGAACCGCGAAGGCGAAAACGTCTCGATGCGTCGGCAATCGGAGATCGCTCTGGTCGACGACCGCGGCCGTGAAGTGGCTCATTATAAGGTCGTTTACGGTGCTCAGGTTCACGTCAAAGACGGCCAGAAGGTGAAAGAGGACGACGTGCTCGTCACCTGGGACCCGTTCACATTCGCGATCCTTACTGAGGAATCGGGAACGATCAAGTATCAGGACCTCAAGGAGGGCAAGACGGTCGAGGAAGAGATCGACAAGGTCACCGGACAGCGTCGCCTCGTGGTCAAGGACTCGGATGAGAAGAATCAGCCGCGTCTTGAGATCCGCAGCGGCAATAATAAGGTCCTCAAGACCTATCAAATGCCGATCCGGGCAAACCTGATCGTGGATGACGGCGACGCGGTCAAGGCCGGCGACGTCATTGCCAAGATCCCGCGTGAGACCACCAAGACGAAGGACATCGTCGGCGGTCTGCCGCGTGTCGTCGAGCTGTTCGAAGCTCGCCGGCCGGGCGAGACCGCGGTCATGTCAGAGATCAACGGTGTCGTTAAATTCGGCCCGATCTCAAAGGGTAAACGCAAGATCATAATCATCGGCGATGACGGCTCGGAGCGCGAATACGACATCCCCCGCGGTACGCACATCAACGTGCAGGAGGACGACCGTGTCCGCTCGGGCGAACCCCTCATGGACGGTCCGCTCAATCCGCACGATATTCTCCGCGTGCTCGGTATGGAGGCTCTGCAGAACTACCTCGTGAACGAAATTCAAGAGGTCTATCGGCTGCAGGGTGTGAACATCAACGATAAGCACATTGAGGTCATCGTTCGCCAGATGCTCCGCTGGGTCAAGATCAAGGAGGTCGGTGACACCGAGTTCCTGCTCGAGGAACAGGTCGACCGCTTCCGCTATGAGGACGAGAACCGGCGTGTTGCGGACGAAGGCGGCAAGACCGCCGTCGGCGAACCGCTTCTTCTCGGTATCACCAAGGCGTCGCTCTCGACCGACTCGTTCATCTCGGCCGCGTCATTCCAGGAAACGACCCGCGTACTTACCGAAGCCGCCATCTCAGGCCGCATCGACTACCTACGCGGCCTCAAGGAGAACGTCATCATGGGCCGGCTGATCCCGGCGGGCACGGGTATGAAACACTACCGCAATGTCGAGATCGCATTTGACCCGACGCAGAACCGCAAGCAGGAGGATGAGTTCGACGAGATGGGCGACATGATCCGCGGCGGATTCGACCTTCCCATGCCGGCGGCCCTCGCGGACACTGACGAGGGCTATGACGAAGCTGAGGAGACGCTCGACGAGACGAGCCTCGAAGAAGAAGAGGTGTTTGACGACACGCTTCAGCCCGGAACCGTCGAGATCGAGGACGACGAGCTCTAAGATCGTGGCAGGAAAACTAAAGGGCCGCGGGCGATGTGCCTGCGGCCCTTTTCTTTTGACCTCTGCCCACCGCTCTCACTTTATCTCAATATCCGCGAAGTTGTACCTAAGCAGGAACCGCATGGGAACAGGTTTCCCATTTCGCTCGGCGGGCCGCCAATTCATCGCCCGGACCGTATTCTCAACGGACTCGTCAAGGCCATAACCGGCCCACCGCTCGATCTCGGTGCGAAGCACCTCTCCACTTGCGCTTAGATCCAAGGTGATCTCGACAGTCGCAGCGACATCATAGTAGGCGGCGTCAGCGGTATATTGGGGCTTGATTCTGCGATAGGGCACAGGGGCTCGGAAATGTTCGTTCCCGGGCGGGGCCGCCGGCACCTCTTCGATAATGGGCGGCGACGGTTCGGCGAGCTCACGCTGCCTCACGACGGCCCAAACCGGTGCGATCTCTGAGGCGAGGTTCCGGATCGCAGCCATCAGTCGGTCTGCGGCCTCGGCCGGCGTCGGCTCGTCATACCGAAGCAAACGCCAGTCGACGAGACGCCCGGTGCGGCCGCTTACCAGGTACACGACGGCGCTGGCTTCGTAATAAACCGGCTTCGCGGACGAGCTGCGGCGATGAACCGCGGAGCGCAGCAGCAGGAGAGAATCACAACCAATAGCGGCGGCGACCCGTATGGCCTCGTTCCGCGTCATATTGTAGGGAGCGTTAGGCTTCTCAGCAAGATAGGCGGTTCGCACGAGCGAGGGATCAAGGCGGCTTCCCTCGGGCAGGCCTTCCCAGATCATGCTCGCAGCCCTCGAACTGGAGTCCGTCTCGTCCGGAGCGATCACCGCCACTCGTTGTGCGAGTGCGGCGGGCGCGCATATTACGACAAACAAGACGGCCAGCAAGCTACGCATGATAAAGTTCGCCGACCTCTTCCTTGAGCTCTTCCGGAAAACAGACGCGGTGTATGCGGTAGCCCTCCTGCAGGCCCCGCACGGCCGGACTCACCGCAGAGATCTCCTTTATTACCGGTTTGGAATAACCCTGCTCGACGAATATCAGGTCCTTTCCGTCAGCGGACTGCTTGGAATAGAACGAGTAAGGAGCGTCTCCCGCCTGGTCCTCCACAAAGTAATACTCAGGGTCAAAGCCTGCCTTCTCGACTAGGCCACGAACTGCGGCCAGAAAGTGCGGTCGGTCTTCGTCCGCCATATCGAGGTCAAGAGCTTTGAACAAACGCCTGTTGAGGAATCGGCCCGAAAGGTCCGCCAACACAGGATCCGGTGATGTCTGCCACCGCTTCACGCTGTACAAGAGATCGCTGTCGTCGAGGGCAAGATGCTCGTCCAGCTCGAGCTTTTCGCCCCCGAGCACACGTTCCATCGAAGTACCGCTCGCGGCCCAGCCGATCTCGCCGTTCTGATACAGCCACAAAGCCCGCTTCAGCAGCACCCTTAGAACTGCCTCAGCAGAACGCAGGGTGCGGTGGAAGTACACCTGCCGATACATGTAATAACGTGCCTGAAGATAGTCCTCTACCGCATATTTTCCCGGAGCCGCCACGTACAGACGGTCGTTCTCTTCATCGATCTCGATCGATCGGATCACCCATTCAAGGTCGTAAACGCCGTATTTTGCCCCGGTCATCATCGAATCGCGCAGGAGGTAATCCATACGGTCGACGTCCAGTTGCGATGACACGAGCTGTGCAAGAGCGCGTGGCCGGAAATCTCCGCGAATGATCGCCGCGACGTCCTGCGGCAGACGGGTCGAATATTCCTTCAGCAGGCGCCCGATACCGGTGTCCGGGCTCAAAACGGCCTCGATAGTAAACGCCTCGTGATGAAACCCAATGATAGATTCGATGACGTGGGAGAAGGGTCCGTGTCCCACGTCGTGCAGCAGTGCCGCCACGCGCACCGCCGTCTGGTGCTCTTCCGCGATCTGATAGCGAAGCCTCAATTTTGCGACCATTCGCGACGCCAGGTGAAACGCTCCTAGGCTATGCGTAAAACGCGAGTGCTCCGCCCCTTGGTATGCAAAATACGCCAACCCAAGCTGTCGAATGCGCCTGAGCCTTTGAAACTCCGGCGTATCAATGAGCGAGACGATCAGGCGCCCCTCATCTTCGTTCGGGTCAACGCGGATGATGTTATGAACAGAGTCGCGGTATATCCTTTCGGGCATCGCGTGATTAGTCTACCTGAAGGATCGGAACGGTTAAACTAGTGAAAAGACCCAAGAATGATCCAGCATAATTTGCGGGGTTGTTGGGGAGTCTTATGCCGCGTATTCCCTGGCGCCAGGCGGGTCAAACCCAATATTCAGATAAAATCCAAAAAAATGGAACAATATTACGTTTCCGGCTAACCACGAGCCGTGACGAACGCGGCGAAACTGCTGTATTCGCAATGGTTTACCGGTCCGGCAGATTTTCGTGTCTTTTGGCATACTTTTTGTCTTAAATCTTACCAGCACTGAACCGTTTAGGTATTTTTCGCCAAGCGTTTGTGTTTTTGCTTTTCAGTGAAATTCAAGAAGGAGATATGATAATGAGAAAAAGTTTAACTTTTCTTAGCTCGGCCTTTCTTGTCGTCCTGTGCTTTACCATCGGTATTTTTGCACAGCAGACGACGGGAGAGATCTCGGGCACGATCGTTGACGCCAATGGCGCGGTCGTACCGGGTGCGAGTGTTACCGTCTCAGGTACGAACGTGGGCTATACGCGCACGGTCACGGCCAAGGACGACGGTACGTTCCTCGTGCAGCAGGTACCCCCGGGCCAGTACAAGGTGTCTGTCGGCGCGATCAGCGGTTTTGCCGCCCAGACGAAAGAAAACGTCCAGGTCGGTATCAACAACCGCACGACGGTAGATTTTACGATGGGAACGTCGACCAGCGTGGTCGTTGACGTTCAGGGCGGCGACAATATCGTCGACGCCACCGAAACCAAGGCCCAGGACAACTTCTCGACCCGTGAGATCGATGCTCTGCCGAAGGGCACCAACTTCACGAGCCTTTTGAGGACGACCGCTTCTGTGCGTCCTGAACCGCTTGGTGGACAGCTCACGATCAACGGTGCGACCGGTCCTGAGAACAGCTTCATCATCGACGGCCAGGAGACCCAGAACTTCATCAACGGAATGATCAACACCAACAATGACATTCCGTATCAGGCCCTTCAGGAACTGCAGGTCAAGACCAGCGGTTTTGAGGCTGAGTTCGGCGGCGCCACCGGCGGTGTGGTCAACGCAGTGACCAAGAGCGGTGCCAACCAGTTCCATGGCGAATTCGGTATCGCTTTCGATACGCCGAAGTTCGACGCCGGCCCGCGTCCGATCTATCGTCTGCAGACCAGCACGTCTGGTGTTGCCGGCGGTTCATCGGCTGACAGCGGCCAGGGCATCGAGGTGCTTCCTTTGGAGCGTCCTCGCGGCCTCTCGACCTTCCCGACGGCTCTCTTCAGCGGACCGATCGTTAAGGACCGTCTCTGGTTCTTCGCGATCCACAGCCCGCGCTACATCAATGAAGAAAGGACGGTAACGTACATCTCGGGTTATGGCCCGACGCGTGCACTTACGACCTTGAGCCCGGCGCTCATCGCGTTGGGTGCGACCAACACTCAGGATTTCCGTCGTGAGACTGTTTATCAGTATTCGCAGATCCGCCTCGACGGCAATCCGTTCCGTAGCCTCCGTCTGTCATCCAGCTGGACGTGGAACCCGATCGAACTGACCGGCGAACTGCCGAACTCGTTCGTCATCGGTTCGCCGACGACCGTTATCGGTCCGGATGGCGTTGCTTTTGCACAGGGTGCTGAAGCGGCCCGCTACAAGGGCGGCCGCCAGAACTCGAACAACTTCCGCTTTGAGGGCACCTACACCCCGTCGAGCAAGTGGTTCGCGATCGGCCGTTACACCCGCGGATTCATGAACGAGAAACTCGGCGCATACGGCGTCTACTCAGGTCCGCAATACGTTTGTTCTCAGGTCCCCGCATCGCAGCAGGCTGCCGCCGGTTGTGCTCAGGGCTTTGTGAACGTTTCCAGCAACTCAGCTGTTAAAAAGGACGTCTCGATCCGCACCGCTTATGATGCGCAGACGAGCTACATCTTCAGCGCAGGCGGCCGTCACGAGCTTAAGGGCGGCTATCAGCACAGCGTCATCGAGAATGACGTGGCAACCGGTAACGCCGGCGTTGGCCGTACATACCTTTATTACGGTGTGAACTGCTTCGACCCGAGCTTCACGTATGTGCAGTGGCACATCACCCAGGGCAACACCTATCCGTGCCCTGCCGACTCGATCGGAACCGGTGTGACCTATCAGTTCGGTACGAACGGTCAAGCCAAGAATACGGCTGATACGTTCTTTATTCAGGACAAATGGCAGATCGGCAACCGTCTGACCTTCAACGTCGGCCTCCGCACCGAGCAGGAAAAGATCCCTGCTTACAACTCGGACGCTATCGATCTGAAGTTCAAGTTTGCCGACAAGCTTGCTCCGCGTCTCGGTGTTGCTTACGCGCTCACGCGTGACGGCAAGACCAAGATCTCAGCGTTCTACGGCCGTTTCTTTGACCGGCTCAAGTTCGCCTTGCCGCGTGGCTCGTTCGGTGGTGACTTCTACCACGTGAGCTACTTCTACATCCGCAGCGGCGCTCCGGCGTACACGAACTACACCGTTCAGTCGCTGGCGGGCAGCTACGGCTTCCCGGCTGGCGGATCGTGCCCGAACCCTCCGGGTTCGCAGTACGTCTGCGATCAGGACTATCGCATCGCGTCGAACTCGCCTAACGCCGATCCGTTCGAGACCGGCCAGGTCGACCCGAACGTCAAACCGTATCGTCAGAGCGAAGTTACGGCTGAGTTCCAGCGCGAAGTGTGGCGTTCTTCCGTATTCACGGCCCGTTATCTGTGGCGTAACCTCGACGAGGTTATCGAGGATATCGGTATCCCGTCGGATGCTGGTGAAGCATACATCATGGGCAATCCCGGCTCGGGCTTGGCCAAGGAAGTGTATGAGACGTTGGGCTACAACAAGATCCCGAAGGCAGTGCGTAAGTACAATGCTCTTCAGCTCGAGCTCAACTCGCGGTACTTCAGAAAGTTCAACGTTAACCTGAACTACACGTGGAGCCGTCTGAAAGGTAACTTCTCAGGCCTCGCGAGCCCCGATGAAGTCAGTGTGGTTACCGGCGTAGGCCGCTCGACCACGCCGAACGTCAATCGTGACTTCGACGAGCCGTGGGTTGGTTTCACGGGCAGCGGTAACGAAGCTATCGGTATCCTCCCGCTCGACCGCACCCACGTTGTGAAGGCTTCGGGTACCTACAGCCACGGCTGGGGCAACACCGCCAACACGACGGACCTTTCGTTCTTCACGACAGCTCAGTCGGGAACGCCGCTTACCACGTTCATCAACGTGTTCGGTATTCCCATTCCTGAGACCAAGCGTGGAGACCTCGGCCGTACCGAGATGT
This sequence comes from uncultured Chloracidobacterium sp., assembly GCA_964636445.1. Taxonomy (GTDB): domain Bacteria; phylum Acidobacteriota; class Blastocatellia; order Pyrinomonadales; family Pyrinomonadaceae; genus OLB17. The sequence goes on along the minus strand of CAZWSK010000066.1, from coordinate 3,531 downwards.
TCACCCAGACGGACCTCAACCTGACGCACCGTTACAGCTTTGGACGCGACAATCGTCTGACGATGGCGTTCGACTTTAACGTGAACAATGTGTTCAACGAGAACAATGTGCTCGCAGTTAACCAGAACAAGCACAGCACGTTCTTCGTGTTCAGTCAGGATGATATCCCGGGTTGCGGTGGAGACACCGTTTGCGCGGTTAACTATCTGACCAGCAACGGTATCCTGTCTCAGTACGCGGCCGCTGAGGAAGCGTTTGATCCTACTGGCACGACCCCGTGTAATGCAGCAAACCCGGTTTGCGGTGTTAACGCGGCAAGGAATCTCGCGTTCCGTCAGCCGATCAATTATCAGAACCCCCGGAACGTCCGTTTCGGATTCCGACTGATCTTCTAGACTTCGCCTAAAGGCGTTTTACAGGGGCTGCCTATCGGCAGCCCCTTTTTGTTGCCCCGGCAGATCCTGATCTAACGCCTGCCTCTCTCATTATCAGCTTTAAGCTGAACGGCCTGGTCAACGTTCGCCCCTCGAGGCCTTCTCAGCTCGGCACAGCCTGCGCCCCGTCAGGCCGCCCTGTTCATCGGCCACAGCAAAGCGGGAAGGGTGGGGAATTGAATTTAGCTAAGGAGGAGTTTCAGTGCGAAGAAGAGAGCGGCCGCGGGTTGGTCCCGCGCCGTGAGCCCTGTCGTCGCTGGTCTTGTAATGCCGGGTTAACTAGGTAGTCGCCGGCTTCTTATCGAGTTTCTTGATAAGGTCCTTGACCTCTTGCCTGTTAGGAGCGTCAGGACGAGCCCTCAGATATGCCTTGAGTTCAGCAACGGCCTCGGGATTTCTGCCCAGACGGTTATAGAGCAGGGCCAATTGCCAATTCACGTCAGCGACGAGATCCTCCGTGCCAAGCTTTTTAGCACGCACGAGTTCCTTCTCGGCATCCTCGTAACGGCCGTCCAGTCTGAGCACCGTTCCGTGAAGCAAAGCTGCCGGGAACGATTTACCCTGCAGGAATACCGCAGCTCGTGCGGCCTGTGCGGCCTCGGTCAAGTGGTTGAGCTTATACGAGGCATACGCAAGCGCATAAAAGCTCGTAAAGCTTCGCTGGTTGACGTCGATCGCTTTGATCAAATACGGGAAAGACTTTTCGTACTCGCGATTCTGCACATAATAGCGGCCCAGTGAATTCAACGCCGCGAAGTACTCGGGAAAGATGCTCAGCGATTCCTCGAGACCTGCGATCGCCCTGGCGTCATCCTTCGCGAAGAGCTTGATGCTCGTGTTATAGAGCTCGCGGGCCCGATCGGGCACCTCTTGCGCGAATACGACCTCGTCAGTAAGGCTGGAAGCCTCAAGGTTCATCTTCCTCTTGTCATATCTGAGCCGTATCTCAACATAAGCTGTGTCAGAAGCAAACGGACCGATATTGACGAGCTCTACCGCCTCCATTGCGTCTTCAAAGTTCGTGCCCGTCGCAAACACTTTTACAAAATAGTTGCCCTGGTTCTGGACATGAAAGGTAAAACGTCCGGAGGAGCCGGTCCGCATGCGGGCGAGCGAACTATATGTCTCATTCAGGAGCTCGACGTACACGTCTGAGACGGGCCTATTATTCGGGTCCCAGACCGAGCCCTCGATGCGGTTGATAGCCCTGTTAGGTCCCGGAGGGGAGGCAACCGCGGGTTGTGTGAACAATGCTCCGCAAAACAGAATAGCCGCTAAACCTATCGAAACCCTCATGCTTGCATCTCCGTTACTTCAATAAATGTCCCATCTTTTCACGCTTAACGCGCAGATAATGTGCCGCCGGTTCCTCAGTCTCGACTTCAATAGGAATGCGCTCGACGATCCGCAGTCCGGCCTCTTCGAGAGCTTTGAGCTTTTCCGGATTGTTCGAGATCACCTTTACCCGGCAGAGGCCCAGATCGAACAGGACCTCGGCGCACTGGCGATATTCGCGGGCGTCTACCTCGAAGCCGAGTTTCTCATTCGCCTCGACAGTGTCGGCACCCTGGTCCTGCAGCTCGTATGCGCGGATCTTGTTGATGATACCTATGCCGCGGCCTTCCTGCTGCTGGTAGACGATGGCGCCGCGGCCTTCGGCCTCGATCATTTCCATCGTCCGATGAAGCTGCGGCCCGCAGTCGCATTTTATCGAGCCGAACACGTCGCCCGTTAGGCATTGCGAGTGTATCCGAACGAGCGTGGGTGTTTCGGCGTCAAGCTCGCCCTTATACAGGGCGACAAATTCCTCGTCACTGGTCAGCGAGCGATAGCCCGCGATGCGAAACTCGCCGATCTCGGTCGGCAAATATGCATCAGCCACGCGCTCGACGGTTATGGCCTTACCTGACCAGGGACAATCCGCGTCAGTTACTGCTACCTTCGGACTCTCCAACATTACGTATTACCTATATAGAGCGAATTATACTCCAATCAAACTGAATCGAAAAGAACTTTAGTAAGCGCCCGCGTCGGCCGAGACGTGCAGCTTCTCATCCGAATACTGTAGCTGATAGAGCCGCCAATACAGCCCGCGCAGCCGCAGCAGCTGGTTGTGCGTACCATTCTCACGAAGCTCACCATGGTGCATCACTATGATGCGGTCACACCGCTGGATGGTTGACAGACGGTGGGCGACGACAAGTGACGTCCGCCCCGTCATCACACGTGTTACGGCCTGCTGAATGAGCTGTTCAGTCTCGGTGTCGATAGAGCTCGTGGCCTCGTCGAGCACCAGTATTTTAGGGTCAAACGCGAGCGCCCGGGCAAACGAGATCAGCTGCTTTTGCCCGACGGAAAGTCCCGCTCCTCTCTCGCCGACAGGTGCCTGATAACCACTTTCTAAACGGCGGATGAATTCATCAGCATGCACCTCGCCGGCGGCCCAGCGGATGCGTTCGCTGGTGATCTCTTCGTTGCCCAGGCGGATATTCTCCTCGATCGTCCCGCTAAACAGGAACACGTCCTGCAGCACAACCGCAAAGCTCGCTCGCAACGCTTGCAGGTCCCATTCCCGCACATCGACGCCGTCGATGAGCACGCTTCCCTTCTGCACGTCGTAGAACCGCATTATAAGGTTCGTTATCGTCGTCTTGCCGGAACCTGTGTGTCCCACCAGCGCGATGCTCTCGCCGGGCTCGGCGGTAAACGAGACGTCCTTTAGGACCCAATCTTCGTCTTTGTAAGCGAACCAAACATTGCGGAATTCGATCCGGCCCGAACTCTTTCCCGCCTTTTTCGGCTCAGCGGGCGAGGTAACGTCGATATCACGGTCGAGCAGAATGAAAATGCGGTGCGACGCCACGATAGCGGCTTGCAGCACGTTGAATTTGTCCGACAGGTCGCGTATCGGCTGAAAAAGCTGCAGCGAATACTGAATAAAACTCGCCAGAATACCGACCGTCAACGCCGCCCCGCCGGCAGACAGGCCGCTGAGGTACTCATAGCCAAACGCAAATATCACCACGGCGATGCCGACCGCGCCGATAAAATCGACCAGCGGATAGAACACCGCGTAGTAAAAGATCGTCTCGATATT
>CAZWSK010000065.1:10509-12739 GCA_964636445.1 uncultured Chloracidobacterium sp. | reverse complement strand
GGGATCAGGTTTACGCCGATGACGATTCGTGCGATAAGGGGCGGCGCCCTTCGGGACTATAACGTGCTGATACTGCCCGACGGTTCGGCGAGCCAGTATATGTCGCAATTCGACTCGAGCGGCGTCGCCAGGCTGAAGCGCTGGGTAGAGGACGGTGGCACACTGGTCACGGCAAGAGGCTCATCGGTGTTTGCCGCGCTAAAAGATGCGGGCCTTTCGAGCACCCGCCTCGTCGGGTCGGACGAAGATGAAGAGAGAGGTAAGATAAAAGAAGAGCCGTCGCCCTCACCGACGCCGGTCGCAAAAAAGGCGCCGGGGACCGCCCCGGCCGAAACAAGTCCCAACCCGACGCGTGAAGAAATGACAACCGACCGCAGCGACGGTGCGGCGCCTTCGCTGCCGCCGATAGCGTCGCCCTCGGCCGACGCTAACAATGTGCCCGCGCCGCTGCCGGGCTCGATTATGCGTGCGACGGTCGACCGTACGACGTATCTCACATACGGGATCGAACAAAACGAGGTGCCGGTGCTGCTGGCCAGCGGCTACTTTTTTCGATATTCAAAAGAGGGCACGAACGCGGTTGTCTTCGAGGCCGGACGTTCGCGGCCGCTGACGATGTCGGGCTTTGTTTGGCCGGGTAACACCGAGAGGCTCCTCGCCGGGACGTCGTACCTGATCGACGAATCTCAGGGCCGCGGCCATGTGATCTTGTTCGCGGAAGATCCGTTTTTCCGGGGCATCCTCAGATCCAATACCCGCTTGTTCTTTAACTCGATCCTTTTTAACGGAGTTTTCTGATGTTCACTGTCAAGGCGGCGTTTAGCGACGATATCGAGATAAAGGCGACGGTCGAGAAGGTGCGTGAGTTCTTCCTCGACGTGTCGCATTTTGCTGAGTTGATGCCTGGTGTCGAGCGGGCACTTCTGGATGCCAACGGCATTGCCCAGTGGCGGGTCGAGGCGGAGATACCACTGGTCGGCAAAATGATCCAGGACTTTTCGCTTGAGCTGACGGAGAACACGGCTGAGCGTGTCGAGTGGTCGCCGGCGAAGGACGAGAAGCAGAATTTTTTGCGGTATTCCGCTGACTTTCTCGGGGCTGGCGGCGTGACAAAGGTGCATTTTTCCCAGCAGGTCGAGCTGCGCCGGAAGAAGGCGTCCGAGTTGCATTCGCTCGCGTGGCTGGCTGGCGAATCGCTCATCTCGCGTGAGATGACGGCGAGCATTACCCAAATGATCCGCACATTTATCGACCGAGCCAAGGACAAGCTCGAGAGGTGACCCGGTTGCCGGGCGTTCTGTAATACAGTAAACTGAACATAACCTTAGATTTAGGTCGACTGGATAGGAACGATGGGGAACGGACTGTCCATAGAAGCACCGACGCGTGTGAATTTTCGCAACCCGACCCTGCTGGGGTTGGCGGCATCCGCACTGCTGACCGTCCTGGTCATTGTAGGCTCAAGAAATCTCGAACATTTTGATTCCGCCTTGTTCGGATACACGATCGCGAGCATCGTCGCTTTCGGCGCGATCGTCTTCCGATATGCTGTGTGGCTCCAGCGGCCGGCGACGAGAGTTTACTTTAAGCGCGGGCTGCAGTTGTTCTTTCAGAAGCGACGATTCGCCCAAAATGCGGCTTACGCGGCGAAGACCGTGGCGACAAACCTCGTCGAGCAGAGATTCATTTTCAAACGCAGCAAGTATCGATGGCTGATGCACGGCTTGATCATGTGGGGCTGCATCCTGGCGGCGTTGATCACGTTCCCGCTAGTGTTCGGCTGGGTGCACTTCAAGCTCGAGGGCGATATGGGCTATCGGCCATACCTTTTCGGATTTCCGGCGGGGCCGGCGCTCGAGGGACGCAGCATCACGGCGTGGCTGATGTTCCATGGGCTCGATATCTCGGCGGTACTTGTCATCGCGGGCTGCGCGATCGCGATCCACAGGCGTTTGAAAGATCGCGGCGCGATAGCGCAGCAGCAGTTCCTGCTCGATTTTGTTCCGCATATGCTGCTGCTTGCGATATCGGTCTCGGGGTTGATGCTGACGGCGTCGAGCCTGTGGTTCGACGGCTATATGTATGCGTTCATCTCGCTGTCGCATCAGGCGCTGGTGATAATGACGCTATTTTTCCTGCCGTTTGGGAAGCTATTCCATATCGTCCAGCGTCCGGCCTCGGTGGGAGTGGAGCTGTATCAGCGACATTCGCAAAGCGCGTCGCAGGCGAT
>CAZWSK010000065.1:0-10409 GCA_964636445.1 uncultured Chloracidobacterium sp. | reverse complement strand
AAAAAGGTCGTCGGGCTCGAGCCGAGGTATGAGTTTCCGGTAAACGAAGGCCGCCTGTGCCCAAAGGGCGTGACTGCGTACCTGCAGATCCATCACCCCGACCGACTCCATTATCCGCTGATAAAGCGGAACGGAATATTTGAACGGGCGAGCTGGGATGAGGCGTTGAGCCTGGTCGTTTCGAAGTTTAAGGCCCTGCAGGAAGCACACGGTAAGGACTCGATCGCGGTTTATTCCGGCTCGTCGTTGACCACTGAAAAGACGTATCTTGTCGGCAAGTTTGCCCGGCTCGGGCTCGGCACCAGGTTTGTCGATTATAACGGCAGGCTGTGCATGGCGTCTGCTGCGGCCGGGAACAACAAGGCGTTCGGTGTTGACCGTGTGGCTAATCCGTGGAGCGATATTTCGTTCGCAGAGGTGCTGATAATTGCCGGTGCCAATTGCGCGGAGACGTTTCCGATCATTAACGGATTCTTGTGGAAACAGCGCGATAACGGCGGTTCGTGGATAGTCATTGACCCGCGTGAGACGCCGACCGCGCGGCAGGGCGACATTCACCTGCAGCTCAGGCCGGGCACCGACGTCGCTGTTACTAACGGCCTGTTGAACGTACTAATAAACGAGAACCTGATCGACCAGGCTTTTATCGATAGCCGCACGAACGACTGGGAAGCCGCAAAAGAAGTCGCGCTGAAATACACGCCGGACGTCGCCTCGCAGATATCAGGCGTCCCGGCGGAAAAGATCGTACAGGCGGCGAAACTCTACGGCCGTGCGAAGACCGGGATGGTCATGCATGCCCGTGGGATCGAGCATCATTCGAACGGCACCGAGAACGTGCTGAGTTACATCAACCTCGTCCTCGCGACCGGCAAGATCGGAAGCAAGGGCCGCGGATACGGTACGATCACGGGGCAGGGAAACGGGCAAGGCGGACGCGAACACGGTCAAAAGGCGGACCAGCTGCCGGGGTACCGGCTGATCACGAATCCTGAGCACCGCAAGTACATCGCCGGCGTCTGGGGCATCGACGAATCCGAACTGCCCGAGGCCGGGCTTTCGGCGGTCGAGGTCTTTGGCAAAATGCGCGAGGGCGAGATCAAGGGCCTTCTCTCGATCTGCAGCAATATGATGGTGTCGCTGCCGGACACGAATATGGTTCGGAAATCGCTGGAGGCGGTCGAATTCAACGTCTGCGTCGATTTCTTTATGTCCGAAGCCGCGCGTTATGCCGACGTGGTGCTGCCCGGCACGACTTGGGCCGAGGATGAGGGAACCACGACCAGCGGCGAGGGCCGGGTAATTAAGATCAATAAGGCGATCGACCCGCCGGGTGAGGCTCGGCGCGACTGGGAGATCATTCAGGAGATCGCACATCGAATGGGAACCGGAAAGCATTTCCAGTTTACCAGCCCGCGTGAGATCTGGGACGAACTGCGTCTCGCGTCAAAGGGCGGTAAGGCCGATTATTACGGCATTACGTACGAAAAGATCGAGGCCCAGGACGGCGTTTTCTGGCCGTGTCCGACTGAGGAAAGTACCGGCACACCGCGGTTGTTTGAGGAAAGGTTTGCCCATGAGGACGGTAAGGCAAAGTTTCACGCGATCGAATACAAAGGTGCGGCTGAAAAGCCGGATGATGAGTATCCGCTGATATTTACGAGCGGCCGCATTGTTCATCAATACCTGTCCGGAAACCAGACACGGCGGATCGGTTTTCTTGTGCAGCAATGCCCCGAACCGTTCGTCGAGATACATCCCGAGACGGCTCTGAAATATAAGATCAACGACGGCGAACGTGTCAAGGTGATATCGCGGCGTGGCGAAGGCGTTTTCCCGGCATTGGTCGTCAATACGATCCGGCCGGACACGATCTTTATTCCATATCACTGGGGCGAGCAGCTCGCAGCGAATCAGATCACTAACGCGGCGCTCGATCCGACCTCTAAGATACCTGAATTCAAGGCCTGCGCGGCCAGGATCGAGAAAATACATTCACGCGAGCTGCCGATCCTCGGCGAAAGCCGCAAAGGAAGCAGCGCGAGCGAGGTGCAAAAGGGGAAATGATGCAAGAGACGATGTTCGTAGACCCACAGCGGTGCATCGGCTGCCGCGCGTGTGTCGCTGCCTGCCGCGAGTGTTCCACGCATAAGGGGTATTCGATGATCTTCGTCGACTACATCGACCGTGCAGAGTCGACCGCGACGATGCCGACGATCTGTATGCACTGCAATGAGCCGACCTGTGCGCAGGTTTGTCCAGCGGATGCGATCAAACAGGACGAGAACGGCGTCGTAATGACGGCGCTCAAGCCGCGATGCCTCGACTGTCGCAATTGCGTAAATGCTTGCCCGTTCGGCGTGCCCAAATACAACTCGGCGATGCACCTGCAGATGAAATGCGACATGTGCTACGACCGCACCGCCGAGGGATTGAAGCCGATGTGCGCGAGCGTCTGCCCGACGGGTGCTCTCACCTTCGGCAAATACGAAGATGTGGTGCCGCTTCGCAGGACCAAGCCGGTGAATGTGCATGTGTTCGGCAACCAGCGGGTCGAGACGAAGGTGTTCCTAATGCTGCCGACGGACGAGGATTCGATCGAGATCGACGGCTCAGCAACTGAGTCCGACGCGGCTATACACGAGTCTTGGATCGACACACAGGTGGACGATTCCGACAAGAGTAACGAGTTTTAGAAAGAGGAAAAATGAATTCAGATCTGTCACAAACTATCGACCGCGTGCTCTCAGACGAAGGCGACGTTAGGCTCGCGACGGATTCGCATCAGGCTGAGTTCCCGTATAACCGCGATCAGGAGTCTGAGGTAACGCGTCGGGAATTTTGCAATTTCCTGTTTTTGACCTCGACGACGATGTTCGTAGGGGCCGCCGGTTTTTCAGCAAAAGCCGTATACGATGCTGGAGTTGAAAAGCAGTTCGCACCGGTCCCGATCCCTGAGTCTGAGACACTGGCCCCGGGCACCGCGATGAATTTCAATTACCCGGGCGAGTCTGACTCGGCCATTTTGGTGCGTGAAAACGACGGAACCTATCATGCGTTCGGCCAGAAGTGCACTCACCTGTCGTGCCCGGTCTATTATTCGAAGGAGCACAAACGGCTCGAATGCCCGTGCCACGAGGGCGGCTTTAGTGCGACGACCGGCGAGGTGCTGTATGGCCCGCCGCAACGCCCGCTTGACGAGATCAAGATCGAGGTCCATAACGGCCGCGTCTTTGCGACGGGCCGAGAGGTGAGGGGCGATGAAACTTAAAGCAGGTTACAGCGACGTCAACCGCCCGCAAAACCGCGGCCGTACTGCGGTTTCACAGGGACGCCTTGCATTATTCGTGATGATCAACATCGCCCAGATGTGGATCCTTTCGGCCGCGGTCGAGGCCGCGTTAGCACACGAATTTGATCACTTGCTCCCGCTGGTCATCGCCTCGGGCGTCTGCTGGCTGGTTGCCCTATCGATGTTCCTCTGGTGGAAGCCGGTCCGGATCAAACGCTCATAACCCACTGCACTCCATAATGACTGCCGAAGCAAATCAGAAGGTCGACGGTCGGTTTATGCGTGCCGTCGCCGACCTTTTTCCCGGCTATTTTGCCTTGGTGATGGCGACTGGGATCACGTCGATCGCGGCACATTTGCTCGAGATGCGGACTATCGCAGCGGGGCTCGTTTACCTCAACGTGGCAGCATTCGTTATTTTATGGGCGATGCTGCTCCTGCGGCTTGTGAAATTTTTTCCACGAGTTCGATCCGATCTGTCAGATCATGTTCGAGGGCCGGGATTTTTTACGGTCGTTGCGGCGACGTGTGTGCTGGGCAGCCAATTCATCATTGTCAGAGCGCAATTTGAGATCGCCGCCGCACTCTGGTTTCTAGGCCTCGCCTGCTGGCTGGTGATAATGTACGCCTTCTTCACGGCCGTGACGGTGCGAGAGGATAAGCCGGTCCTGCAAAAGGGCATCAGCGGCGCCTGGCTAATTGCGGCGGTTGCTACTCAGTCGATATCCGTGCTTGGGACGCTGTTGGCCGGGTATTTTGACGGATATACGCAGCCGATCCTTTTTTTCACGCTATGCATGTTTCTGATCGGCTGCATGCTCTATCTGATGCTGATCACGCTGATCTTTTACCGGTTTACGTTTCTCGATATCACGCGCGAGACGCTTACGCCGCCGTATTGGATCAATATGGGGGCTGTTGCTATAACGACGCTCGCGGGGGCGCGGCTGATCCTCGCGACGCCCGAATGGGATCTTTTGAACCAAATCCGTCCTTTTCTGGTGGGCTTTACGATGTTTTTCTGGGCGTCGGGAACGTGGTGGATACCACTGCTCTTTATCCTCGGGGCCTGGCGCCACCTCTACAAACGGCTGCCGTTGACATACGACCCGCAATATTGGGGAATGGTCTTTCCGTTGGGTATGTACACGGCGTGCACGTTCCAGCTCGCTAAGGCACTGCCGTTTTCGCCGCTAATGGTCATACCCAACGTTTTCATCTATTTCGCACTGATAGCCTGGACGGCGGCATCTATTGGACTGCTATTTACTTTGCTGCGAAAACCCGCCGCGAGCCCGGTCGGATAAATTCTATGTGACCGCCCCGCCGTCAACGATCACGACCTCGCCATTCATAAAACTATTCCGGTCCGAGACCATGAAGGCGGCGCATTCGGCCAATTCGCTGGGAATGCCCGACCGGCCCTTTGAAACCCAAAATTCGTGTATCTGGAGCAATCGGTCCGGGAGCGTATTGCCGAGGTCTGTGTCGAAAATGCCGGCTGCAATGGCGTTTACAGTGATGCCGAAGTTTGCAGCCTCGCGCGACAGGCATTTGGTGAAGCCGATCATCGCCGCCTTTGACGTGGCGTAGTGGACCGAGGTCGGAAGGCTGCGGATCGCGCCGACCGAGGTGATATTCAGAATGTGTCCGCGGCGTTCGCGGATCATTTGTTTGTAGAAAGGCTTTGTGACCGCAAAAAGGCTGCCGACGTTGGTGTCGACGACCCAGTCCCACGATTTGTCTGTAGTCGTAGCGAAATTGTCGGGTTTATTTACCGCGGCGTTGTTTACCAAGATGTCGATCGGCCCCCACGCATCTTTGATCTCGCGCGCAATGTGCTTCATGCCGTAACGGTCGGTGACCGAGACCTTATAGCCCAGGGCCCGGCGGCCGTGGGCCCCTATCTTTTCCTTTATGACCTCGGCAGCCTCGTCGGATGAGTGATAGTTAAACGCGACATCCGCACCTTCGCGGGCAAAGACCTCGCACATCGCGGCCCCGATGCCGCGTGTGCCGCCGGAAATAAATGCAAGCTTACCGTCGAGGAGAAGGCTCATAGTGGAGAAGTCAGAATTCCGAAGCCAAAATTCAAAAGCGAGAATTTAGCCTGAAAACGAAAAGTCTATTGTCTACTTTCCATTTTCTACTATCAAACTTAGGGCTCGGATTTACGCCGCCGCCTGGATAGGCTCTTCCTGTATGTTAGGCCAGAGGGCATTTATCTCACGGACGATCTGCTCCGTGGAGTTTGGCATCGTTAGGCCCTCGGTCGCGGCCCTCATCTGAAGGTAGCGAGTATTGTCGCTAACCAGGTTCCGGATGGTTGGAACGATGTCGCTGCTTTTCCTTAACAAGACGCCGGCACCCTTGGTCTCGAGCAGTCGTACGGTGCCCGCTTCCTGAGGCATGGGCGGCGTCGTTGCGTCTGCGATGATCGGAAGCCTGCATGCTAGGGCTTCAAATGTCGTAAGGCCGCCTAGTTTTGACACCATCACGTTGGCGGACTGCATTAGTTTTTCGATCTCGTCGGAATACCCTATCACCTTGACCGGGAACTTAGCGGACCTCGCTATTTGCTCTGCCTCCGCTCGGAGTTTGTCATTCTTGCCCGCAAGGAAGATGGCCTGAACGTCGAGCTCGCCGTGAACGAGTTCGCGAAAGATCTGCGGCACATTACCGCCGCCGATCCAGCCCGCGTTCACGAAAACTGTGAATTTGTCAGGATCCAGACCGTATGCGCGACGGGCATTCTGGGCGTCGGACTCATCAAGCTGGTGGAACTTTGGATGAACTGGCATGCCTGATATCTTGATCTTTTCGGGGGAAATGCCGTAATCGATCAGTTGCTGCCGTGCGTCGGCATTAGCGACCAGGTAAAGCGACACGTCGTCACATGCCCAACCTTTCCAGAATCCGTAACACGGATCTGTTACAACAGTTACGAGCGGTACTTGATGTGAAAGATTAAGTTCACGTAAAACTTTAGCAAAGAAGTGCTGTGTCAGTGGATGAACGCTAACAACTATGTGAGGACACCATTTCTCAAATACGTCCCGCGTGTACGCAAAGCAACGTTTATGGAAAAACTCTCGCGTCTCCGGGCGGACCTTATTGATCGCCCAGTACAGGTATTTCATCCAGCCCTGCTTGTGTCGCAGCACCCAATTGTAGACGTTTACGAGCTTCTCGGTGATGTGGTGCGAGTCCTCAACGGCACGGATGGTCCGAACGGCCGCCGACTCGCCTTTCCAGAACCTCTTCAATCCTTCTGTGATGGCGACCGCCGCCGAACGGTGGCCGCCGCCAGTGTCGGACGAGATGATCAGGATCTTTGGGGCGTTGGACTGCATTGAGTGTAGTCAACGGCTAGGCTTTCAAGGCAACCTCGCGCCCTGCGAGAAAACCGGCGTTCTTTGCCGCCTTTTTCATTTCGCCTTCGAGTTTCTTGATCTTTACGAGGTGTTTAGGGTTGAAAGGCAGCGACGGGTAGAAGCAGTTAGACTCGTGCGTGCAATGGCAGCCGGCCCCCGCCTCTTTGCGGCGCTGCTTCATAAGGTCTGTGTTCCAAGCCGCTTGGAAGTTCCAGTCATGATCACGCAGGTTGAGTACGTCCGCCTTATTCTCGCACGACGAAAGAGCCCCGTTATCATATATCACGGCACCGGCGGAGCCCGCATAACATTTGAGCTGCGCCTTATTCTCTTCCTTCGTCTTCGCGATCACGCCGTGCATGTAAATATCGACGGCAGCCTTGAAGAATCCACCCTCGCCGCCATAGTTGTTCTTGAGAGCGGCACTCTTGGTGTCCTCGAGGATCATGTCCGAGAGGCGGGCGTACATCTGATGGTCAAAATCCAATTCCTTCGGATCGGCGGACGGTGGACGGATATAGTTGATGTTCACCTTGTCCGGCTTCAGGTCGTACTTAAGGAAATCGTACCAGTCAAAAATAGTGTCCTGATTGGAATTCATCACACACGTGCAAGTCTGGATGTCGAGCCGCGGATACTGCTCGCGTTTCATCTGCTGTAAAGTGCGGGCCGTGTGGATAGCTTTGTCCCAGCTGCCTTCTTTTCGGCGGATCTTCTCGTGGGCTTCTTTCATTCCGTCTATGCCCAGAGCCACGCTTACGTTCAGCTTCGGGCATTCGTCCATGATACGGGCTACGTCAGGGAAGATGCGCGGGTGTATCTGGCCGTTCGACATCAGGTAGACGGAGTCGAGCTGATTATTCTCATAGAAAGCACGGACGATCTCCGGCAGGTCCTTACGCGTGAACGGTTCGCCGCCGGCGAGTACAAGCACGCCTAGATTGCCGCCGAGCGTTTCAGAGATGCGAGCGATCTCGTCCGTCTTCATCTGAAGTTTCTTGCGCGGACGGTCGTCCAGCTCGTCTGTAAAGAAGCAGTGCGTGCAGCGCATATCGCACACGCTGGTAACTAGTATGTTCAAAAAAACGGGCGAAATCGTGCGTCCAACCACTAGGCTGGCGTACCGTTTGAAGATCTCTTTAGTGGCAAAATCCATTACTTTATTCGTCGCATTGCGGCGACCATGGCTTTGATGCAAGGGCACTAAACCGAGTTTAACTTTATCGTAATCACACCGTTTTAGCTAGTAAGTTATATGAGGCTAAACTAGAGGCATGTTCCGACGCGTCTATCTCGACAATAGTGCGACGACCGCTATGGATCCCGCGGTTGTCGAGGTAATGATGCCTTACCTGACCGAGCAGTTCGGTAACGCGTCCAGTATCCACTACTTTGGCCAGCAGGCACGGGCAGCAGTCGATAAGGCCAGGCATCAAGTTGCGGCGCTTATTGCTGCGCGTCCGAACGATATTACTTTCACCTCGGGCGGAACAGAGGCGAATAACCTCGCGATCCGTGGCCTCGCTGAAGCGAACGAGAAATACGGGAAACACGTGATCACCTCGGCGATCGAGCATCCGTCGGTCAGCAACGTCTGCGAGGACCTTGAAGAACGTGGATTCGAGGTCACACGGCTGCCGGTATACGAGAATGGCGTCGTTCGAACCGGTGACCTGACATCGGCACTCAGATCAGACACGATACTAGTATCGGTGATGGCTGCAAATAACGAGATCGGGACGCTACAGCCGATCGCTGAGATCGGCGGGGTGGTCGAGGAACGCAGAAATACGGGGCAGAAGATATGGTTCCACACCGATTCGGTCCAGGCGGCCGGGAAGATCGATCTCGACGTTGATAAAGCCGGATGCGATCTTATGTCATTGTCGGCTCACAAACTGCATGGTCCCAAGGGGATCGGCGCTCTGTACGTGCGGCGCGGCGTAAGGCTTCATCCTCAAAACATCGGTGGGCATCAAGAGAGGGACCGACGTGGCGGAACAGAGCCGGTAGCCCTGATCGCCGGGTTTGGGACGGCGTGCGAGATCGCCCAAGCGACGCTCGTTCATTCAGCGGAATTTCTCAAGGGGCTACGCGACCGGTTGGAGACGGCTATAGCAGAGGCGATACCTAATATAGTCTTTAACGGCGATCGGGCCGAGCGTCTGCCCAATATTTCGAATATCTCGTTCCATGGAGTTGAAGGGGAGGGACTGCTTATTGGTCTCGACATGCAGGGCTTTGCCGTATCCACGGGCTCGGCATGCTCCTCCGGGACATTGGAGCCATCGCCGGTAATCAGAGCACTCGGACGGCATGATGCGGACGCGCGCAGTGCGATCAGGTTCAGTTTGTCGCGTTTCAACACTCCGCAGGACGTGGAGCGGTTGATAGGATCCCTGCCCGCGGCGGTCGAGAATTTACGTGCGCTCTCGGTGCAGAGGTGACAAAAGAAAACAGCCGAGCGGTTTCCCGACTCGGCTGTTTTTGTTCCCCCCGGTTAGAAAATCGAAGATCTTAGTCCGTGATGATGATGCCGTCACGGTCCATTGAGCCGCACGGGTCGTCGCCCACGACCGTCACGCCAGTCAGGCCGGCGACGATGATGCCGACGATGTCTTTGCCCGCTACGATAATGCCGTCGCGGCCTGCTACTATGATGCCGTCACGTGATGTGGTGCAGCCGGTCGTTGTCGTTGTTCCTTTGCCTGCGACGATGATACCGTCGCCTGCAAAAGTGCTACCTGCCAGAACTACTGCCAATCCGATCGTTGAAAGAACCTTTTTCATTGTCTTGTCTCTTCTCCAAAATTAAGTATTTAAAGTTCGAGACTCATCAGCCTCGTTGGCCTGCTATATTACAACCGCTGTGCCACGGACCGGAGGGATCGCCATCGCCCTGTTTAACTTGTTGCACGATAAGCACTTAACTAGTTGTCCAATGTTTTTTAGTGCTGAGGGCTGCGACGGGGAAAAGTGTATACATAGTGAACACAGGATGAATCGATCTCTGATAACTCAAATTGTTTCAACAGTTACGCCGACGGATACTGCGTATACAGTTTTGCTGTGGATAGAACGTATACATTGCACAAAATTAACACCCTGCACAAAAAAAGCGATTTCTGCACAAAAATAGGTCACGAGGTCCGCTAGCTAGTTGTGTTAACTTATTCGGAATGCCCGAAATCACTGAGAGTGAATGGCTGACCCGAAAGCGCCGGATCGATGCGAAGCTTCGCTCACTTGATCCGCCCTGGGAGATCGTTCGGTATCAGGAAGGGATGGACATCTCGGCACTAGCCTTTCATGCGGTGGAGGAGTTTCCGACCGCTAGCGGTCCCGCCGATTACGGATTGTTCGTTGCCGGGGAACTGCTGGGCATCATCGAGGCAAAGAAGGTCTCGGTAGGTCCCCAGAATGTATTAGAGCAAGCCAAGCGGTATTCCCGAACGGCATTCCAGGGTTCGGGTAATTGGGGCGGCTTCCGGGTGCCATTCCTTTACGCCTCGAACGGCGAGATCATCTGGTTCGCCGACGTGCGAAGTGATGGTTATATCAGCCGACGCATCAACCAATTTCATACGCCCTCAGCGGTCAAGCGTTTATTCAATTCTGACTACACCGCCTCGTTTGAATGGTTCGCCAGTCACCCTGTCGGACAAATTTCCCGCCTTCGACCTTACCAGCAGGAAGCGATACTGACGATCGAGTCGGAGATCGCGAGAGGGAATCGAGCCCTG
>CAZWSK010000064.1:0-12855 GCA_964636445.1 uncultured Chloracidobacterium sp. | reverse complement strand
TACGATCCGTTCATCGCGTCAGACATGGCGGCGGAATTGGGCATCACGCTCGGCTCGCTCGACGAAGTCTTCGCCGCGGCCGATTTCCTGACGATCCACACGCCCGTGACCGACGAGACGCGCGGCATCATCGGCCGCGAGGCTTTTGGGAAAATGAAAGCCGGCGTTCGCATCGTGAACTGCGCTCGCGGCGGCCTCGTGGACGAGGCGGCACTGCTCGAATTCATCGATAACGGCACCGTCGCCGCGGCCGCTCTCGACGTATTCGCGACCGAACCGCTGCCCGCCGACTCGCCTTTGTTGGGCCGCCCGAACATCATCACGACGCCGCACCTCGGGGCCTCGACGACCGAAGCCCAGCAAGGCGTCGCCCTGACCGTCGCCGAGCAAATGCGCGATTACCTGACCAAAGGCGAGCTTCGCGGGGCCGTAAACGCGCCGTCGATGGCCGCCGCCGAGCTTGCCGCCCTGCAGCCGTTCATCGACCTCGCCACCAGCCTCGGCCGCTTTCAGGCCCAGGTGCTCGATGACACATCGATCTCAGAGGTCGCCCTCGAATACACAGGCGAACTCGCCGAACGCGACGCCGCGCCCGTCACGCGGGCCTTCCTCGCCGGCCTGCTCCGCGACGTCTCGTCCCGCGTCAACGTCGTAAACGCGCTCCACATCGCCGAAGAACGCGGCATCCGCGTCACCACCAGCTACTCCACCACCACCCGCGACACCAACGCCGACATCCTCACCGCCGTCACCTCCTCCGAAGGCACCCAAACCCTAGCCGGCCGCGTCTTCGCGACCGGCGAAGGCCGCATAACAAGAATCGGCACCTTCGCCATCGAAGCCGTCCCCCACGGCTGCATGCTCATAACAAAAAACAAAGACGTCCCCGGCGTCATTGGCCAACTAGGCTCAACCCTCGGCTCCGCCGAAGTCAACATCAGCCGCTTCTACCTAAGCCGCCAAGAAAAAGGCGGCGAAGCCCTCGCAGTGGTCGAGATCGACACCGCCGCCCCGGATACAACTCTAGATGAACTCCGCGGGCTCGATTCGGTGGTTCTTGTGAGGCAAGTGCGGCTTTAAGTCGGAACTCAGGGCATTATGGGATACTGCGCAGTTTGCTTCGCGATAGTTCCAAATACCGAAAAGGGCCCGGCTCCCTCGGGGAGCTGCCCTCGGTGCAATAGCGTTTGTGAGTGTGGCCATACGCACCAGCAACACCGGCACTACCGTACGGAGTCCTGTCTCGAGTGCTCCTGTAAGCAATACGCTTTTAGTCAGTTAGTGAATACGGGCGTAAGAGCAATAGAGGTGATGTTCACAGATGTGCTCCGTCGTAAGTATCGCGAGACATGCCCGAATTGTGAGCGAACATTCGGCTTGTCGGATCTGGTTCACGGTAACGTGAACCGCCGTTCATTGTTCAGAATAATCTGCCAGAACTGCGGCGAAGTCTTCCTCGAGCGTCGTTGTGGGCCTGATCTTATCAGATTTATCGCGCTATTGGGTGAGAAGTCGGAATCGTGAATTGTTGCTATCGCGGACTTCGGTCCGTTTTGAATAGGTGAGCATATCTGACCGCACGCGTAAGATGCTTTGGGCGCGCTCAGGGAACCGCTGCGCCCTGTGCAAGATTGAATTAGTTTCTAAACCGACACCAGACGCCCCGACAGTAATTCTTGGCGAGGAGTGCCATATAATATCGGCGAGAGGTGCCGGTCCACGACATGCGCACTTAGCAAAAGATCAATATGACGCGTATGAGAATCTAATCCTTCTGTGCGCTAATCACCATACTCAGATCGATAGCGCGGTTCCGCTTTTTTCCACCGAGGCAATCTCGCTACTCAAAGGAATTCACGAGGAGTGGGTTCGTAGGTCTCTGCAGAAAGATGCGGCGGCGTTCGCGAATCCAGATCTTCACGTTCAGAGCCTTGCGAGACTAGTCAGCGGCAAAGCTGTTCTGGATATCGTTTGTGGGTCCCACGCCTTCCTGTATGACTACCCAGATGATCTACCGAACGACCAATCAGAGATTGTTGGCAGTTTTCTACAGGACGCGCAGGATTATGGCGACATTCTGACCAGTGAAGGTATCGAACGGCGCGTCTCAGCAGGGAATTATCTGACGGAGCGTATCGACCAGCTACTCGGGTTTGGAATTCTGTTGTTCGGCGGACACCGAGCGATGAGACTTAGAAACCAGTCCGCTGGAACCCATACCGAGTGGCAAGTCTCGATATTGTTAGCCGTTAGAGAGGATAATCCGGCAATAGTCGGGGATTTCATCATTACGGCTACCCCTAAAACGATGCGTCCGTTCTAGTTCTAAAGTAGCGTTATTTTCCAATGCGGAACAACGATGAAATCGGAATGAAGCGATTGAAGTTTCGTTCTTCCCCTATACCGTCCGTCCTGTTCCCTCGAGCGGCGACTCCAATCACGTTCCACTCCCGATCAAATACCGGCCCCCCGCTATTGCCGTACAAGATATTCGCATCAGTTATCACAAGCGGGTTGCCGTCCGGATCTACATTCTTACCCGTCACCGTCCCCTCGACCACTGTTCCAGAACTGCCCGGGCCGAAATGCGGAAAGCCAAGAACCCGAATTCGGTCGCCAGACAATGGTTCGGCAAAAGAAATAGGAAAACTATCGGCCGGAAAATCTGCGATTTCTAGGATCGCCAGATCGAGCGACTCATCTAGCTTGAGCAGTGAGGCACTCTGACGATCTAGGCCGTTCCGTTTATAAACTTCGATTTGCAAGGGATCGTGTATCCCGTGAGCACATGTAACAATCCCGAAACCCCGAAGATAAAATCCGGTCGATTGGTCGATTCTCTTCTCATCATTCGACATGGACTCGATGATCCACAGTTCATCTAAAACGGCCCCCGGCCGGTCTATGGCGGACCTTACGGCTTGACGTGCTCCAGGGCTGACGAGTGAGGGTTCCAGACTAATGAGTCGGTTCAACAACCGAAGGTACAGTAAGTCATCGCGTCCCCGAATCGATCCGATAAAGTCGATGCGCCCTTTAAGAGTATCCTTGAAGCTACCCGTTTCCGCATTACGATACTTCCAATGAAAATCCTCTTGGCACTTTGCGATTCCGTCGGTATCCCACCTAAACAACATAGCACGGACATTCCTGACGAACTCCCGACGCAGGTTGCTCTTCTTATTCGTTACGAGACCCGTAACCACTTGCCGCTGGTTCGACTTCTGAAGCCGCACTTTTGCATCGTTGATGAGGAATCCGTTGGACGTAATGGTCGTAGCAAGCGATCTACTCAGGACGGTTCTCTCTTTACCGTCAACGATTGCGAAACTAGCGAGATTTTGCGGAAACTCGGTTGCGCCAGAGGAAATCGTGATGTCGTCAGCATACCGTGTATAACGGCAACGGTACTTTCTCGATAATCGGGACAGCTGGAAATCCAAGCGACCACAGATCATGTTCGAGATAAGCGGAGACGTCGGAGCACCTTGTGGTAAACCATTCTCGTAGCAGCATATTTGGGCGACAACCGTCGCAACATCTTCCGCGAGTTCATAAGGGCGCGCCATCAATAGCCCTCGCACCCGTCCAAAATTTACCGATTGAAAGAAATCTTTCAGGTCAATATTAAGCACAAATCGTTTCCGCACATGCCGGTCTGCGTTGCCGAGAATACTTCGTCCTTTTGCAAATCCGTATACTGCGGAATTCGGAGAATAAAGGGGTTCGAGCAGCTTTAATAACCTTCGTTGAAGGGCCTTTAACCGGGGATTAGGAGCCTTTATTGTTCGCGAATCACCATTTTTCTTGGGGATTTCAAAATTGACGTAGCGATCTGCTTCTGGCATCGCGTAGAGAACGTAGCAAAGGCCTCGGTCAGTTATGTTCAGAAGATGAGCGAGTTCCGCCCGGCTCCGAATAACCTTAAGCGGCGAGATGTCGGGTGGGTCCGGATGTTCGTCGGGAGAAATGCCAGACATAAATCAAGGCGGCCAATCAAAAATCGTACTTACTAGCAACAGAACCGAAACATTATCCCCTGAAACCAATTGATAAGTATCGAATCTCAAAGTATGTGTCGTAAATCGCTATTTAGCGGCGACATTGTTGTTCGTCGTCGCAGTTATCACGACGAAAGTAGATAGTTTGTTGACCGCCAAAAGAAAACCTACCATCAAGACGATCAGTTTTCAATATTGCTAGGCCCGCGCAACCTCGCTCCTATCATAAGGCCACTCCAAGTTCAACGGAACCCGTGACGAGTGACAAGTGACAGGTGACAAGTGGGGAAGATCTTTGGTTTACATAGTCACGCCGTTCACGGCGTGGATAAATGCAGCAATAGATCGAAGGGCGTTTCCAACGTCCTTTTTCTTTGGCCTTAGCCGATCAGGGAATAAGCCCGTTGAAACGGGCTGAGATCACGCACTTTACGCTGACCACGCCCGGAAGGGCGTGGCTATGTGCCGCTCCGCGGGATCTGAGTCCGCAAAGCGGGCGGGATAGTTGTAGCCCCACGTGAAGTGAAGCGGAACGTGGGGTAGGTGAACCAAAACTTTCGAGCGTGTGTAACACGCGGCATATGTCGCATGCTACGCACGCTCAATTCGCGTTTGGTCCATTCCACACGTTCGCACGCGTGGCTACAATTATGCCGCTGGCTTCATCAGCTTAAGGCCTGGCCACGACCGCTTTATTGTCACGGAAAAAATAAGACACCGTGTCGGTGTCGAGGAGGGCGGGCTTCATAGGCTGACATCACGGCCGAACGCCTCGCTGCCGCTGCGACGTGCCTCGTGAAGGAAAGCCTGAAAGTCTTCGTCGGTCATATCGGCCCAACCGCCGGCAAGCTGCATTATCGCGTCGCGGTTGCGCGCGGCGCTACCGTTCTCAGGTACAAAGGTCTCGAGATACGCATCGATCTGCGGCAGTGCCTCAGCCGGGATCCGGCTGAGCCGCGACAGGACTGATTCATATGTCGTTTGTCCTTCGTTCATCATGCTGACGATTTTACCGCCTCATTCGAAAAAATAGAAGCGGTTTCGTGCGCACCTCAAAACGGCATATCCGATCTTCGGTCCGAGACTTTTGTCGGGACCGTTTTGCGCAGATCTAGGTTCAGGACCTTGTCCTCGTCGATCGTAGGGGACGTAAAGCGGACGGTGTAGGGAGTGAGAGGTGGTGGCGGGCGAGGAGCGGGTGGGCGCGGACTTCTCGGCCGGCGAAGCCGTCCGATTCCGAGATCCATCGACTTTTTGAAGGGGTTTCGGCTATTATGTTCGCATGACGACTGCCGAGCGTATAACTGAAATGATCCGCAGGCTGCCGCCGCCGGTGCAGCAGGAAGTTCTCGATTTTGCCGAATTCCTGGCTGAGAAGGGCGGTGGAGACGCGGAGTGGAGCGGATTCTCGCTCGACCAAGCAATGCGGGGCCTGGAGAACGAAGAAATACCCGAATACAGCGAGGCCGACCTCAAAGAGAAGTGGGCGTGTGAAAATCGGGGCAGATCGTCCTTTTCAGATTTCCGCAAACCGACCTCACTGTCGGGAAGCTTCGTCCCGCACTGCTGATCGCTCCGGTTCCTTCGAACTACGACGACTGGCTCGTCTGCATGATGTCATCGCAGTCGCATCAGGCGATCGACGGCATTGACGAACTCGTTTCCCCTTCCGACGCCGATTTTCCCGCAACTGGCCTTAAGACGGACACGCTCGTCCGACTAACACGTCTCGCCGTGGTCGCCGATTCCATATTTATCGGCACAATAGGCGAACTCTCTGCGTCCCGCATGAAATCCGTCCGGTCCCCACTCGCGGACTGGATCACTTCCGTCGACTAATTCAAAACGGCATATCCGATCTTCGGTCCGCTACTTTCGTCGGGATCGTTTTGCGGAGGTCGAGGTTTAGGACTTTGTCTTCGTCGATCGTCGGCGATTCGAAGCGGACGGAGTAGGGAAGTGTGAGGTTGTGGCGGGTGAGGAGTTGGTGGGCGCGGATCTCGCGGCCGCCGAAGCCGCCGCGGGGGCCGTTGCGAAAGGCGTTTTCGTCGCCGGGCGCGGCGGGTGTGATGCCGATGGTCTTTTCGTCGGGGTTGTAGAGCAGCAGCACCTGCTCGGGACTGCCGAGCGCCTCGTGCGAGCGTTTGCAAATACGGATCTCCCCGTCAGGGTTTATCGACGCGTACAGTTTTGACCACCTTCCCGACGCCTTCGGCGTCACATCCCATTTCTTGTCCATAGTTGCAAAGATAGCATGGTGAGACGGATGTGTCAAGGACGAAATGAAGGATGAAGGATGAAGGATAAAGGATGAAGGTCGAATACGACACTCGGCTAGTCGCTCGGCGGGATGATACACGGTTTCTTTTAGTGGCTGTTACTGTCGACGTTCGACTGGCTTATCAGTCGGTTGGTCAAACCGCTGATTGACACTCGGAACTCGAAACTCGCAACTCGAAACTACGTTTTCGGACATTCGACCAATCTCGGGTTTATCTCTACCAATCTCAGCGTTTTCCTCTACCAAACCCGTAGTTTTCCTCTACCAACGCAGGGGCTGTGACTCACCGATCGCCGGATACAAGCAAAAGCTCCCCTCCTTACCAAGGAGGGGTGGCATCACGACGTTTTTTGTCGTGATGACGGGGGGGTTCTCTCGCTCGGGATCATTCGAGCTTGAATTGTCGCGCGGCAAAGAACCACCCCGTCGCCGAAGCGGCGACACCCCTCCTTCGTAAGGAGGGGAGCTTTTGCTGCTGACTATCGACTACTGGCTACTGACTACTTTTCAAATATCCACATGTATCGGGAATACTAGTATTTCCGCCGCAGAGTACCAGAACTACGTGGCTTTGGGGAGTGAAATTCGATTTGAGCCTGTCGGCGGCGGCGAGGGTGCAGGCGGCGGCGGGTTCGGTGATGACTTTGAGGCGTTGGGCGATGTAGAGCAGGGCGTCGACCGCTTCGCTGTCGGGGACGACGGTGACGCTCTCGTAGAGGTCGCGGATGAGGTTGAGCGTGCGGTCCGTGACGAACGGCGCCCCAAGCGTTTTGGCGATCGAGGTGATCGGGATCGTCACGGGACGGCCGGCGGCGATCGCTTGCGACATCGCGTCGGCGCCTTCGGTCTCGACAGCCCAGGCCTTAAGTGTTGGATTCACGGACTTTGCGGCGAGGGCCACGCCCGCGGCCATTCCGCCGCCGCCGATGCTCGCGATGATGTCGGTGGCTTGGGGAACGTCTTCCATTATCTCGAGACCGAGCGTGCCCTGGCCCGCGATCACCGCGTCGTCGTCGAAAGGATGGATGAGCACGCGGCCCTGTTTTTGATACTCTTCGAGGCCCGCGAACGCGTCCGCGATGTCCGGCCGCAGGTCGATCGTCGCCCCGTAATGGCGGGTCGCTTCGAGATAGCCGGACGGCGTGTTCTCGGGCATCAGGATCACCGCATCGACGCTGAGCACGTCCGCCGCGTATGCCACCGCCTGAGCGTGATTCCCGCCGCTCACGGCCACGACGCCGGCCTTTTTCTCCTCGGGCGAGAGCTGCAGCATCTTGTTGAACGCCCCGCGCGGTTTGAACGAGCCGGTCTTTTGGAACAGCTCGTACTTGACGTAAACGTGCGTGTTAAGGCGTTCGGACAGGGCCCGCGAAAGCTCGGTGTGTGTGCGTTTGACGTAAGGATGGATGCGGTCGGCGGCGGCTTTTATCTCGTTGATGTGCATTTGGCGGACAATGTAACGTTGAGGACAATTCGGCCGGTGCCGCGGCGTTATCGTGCTCGTATAGGAGAACAAAATTATGGCAGACGACAACAAATGCGGACACGACGCCTGTAATTGCCCTTCGAGCGAATCGGGCTACTGCAGCGACCACTGCGAAACGGCGGCCGACCAGGACATGACCGAGATCGCATGCGATTGCGGCCATCCGGGCTGCGGCTAGGTTGAACGGCGACGCTAAACGGCGTCGCCGCCCCGGCCGAAAATTAGCCGGACTATGAGGAGCAGAATTATGGCGCCGAGGATAGACATGATCCAGCCGACGGTGTAATTCTCGCCTGCCCAGAGCGTTCGGGCGATGACGCCGCCGAGGAAAGCGCCGCCGACGCCCAGCAGTGCCGTCAAGAGCCAGCCGAGAGCCCCGGGCGGGAAAGCTTCGCGGCCGGGAAGTAGAAATCGCGCAATTACGCCAACCACGAGTCCGACGAGCAGTTGCCAAATGATATTCATAGCGTTTGCCTCCGAGCGATTCAAATTGTGGAATAGCCCGATTATCGCACAAATCAGGAAGCTTGGCGCAAAAATGCGGCGGACTCACTTTGTAAGGGCAGGGAACAGCTTGATGTAGGTGAATTCGACCGTCATCTCGCGGGCCGTATTACATGCGACAAGGCCGGCGCGGATAGTTTCTGGGTATTCGGCAGTGTATTCGCCCGCCTCGCGCCAGCTTTCATCTTCGTTTTCTCGCCAGTATGCGGTGAAGGTATTCCCGCTGCGGACGAATTTAAGATCGACCTCCCCGACATCGGTCTGGAGGTCGCCCGTCGTGGTGAGCGGCTCGAATATATCGCCCTGCTGGGCGTCTATGCGAAGGCCGCTGCCTCCGCCCCCGACACCCCCGTACGCGCGTTCGAAACGCAGGAAATTGTCGTCATCGACGTATAGCAGAAGGCCGGCGCCTTGATAATTCTCCGCCGGCTTGAACCGTACACGCGTCTCGATCTGGAAATCGCCCGTGATGGGTTTGAGATATCGCGGCGCATTGCGGCTGTTGGCGTACAGATCCTTCCCGGTCGGAACCGTGAGGCGAAGCACGCCGCCATCGACATTCCGTTGGGTCGGTTTGTACTTTTCGTCGGGGTCGATGAATGTCCAGCCGACGGGCCACTCTTTGGAATACGTCGAGAAACTGACGTTGGCGGGCTTCTCGATCCGGACCGCCTCCGCCGGTACGGGCGGAGTAGGTTTCGGCGTCGGGATTGGCTTGTTCGGAGCCGGCGGAGAGCCGCAGGCCATTGCGATGAGGCCGGTTCCGATAGCCGCGAAGACGAGCGTTAACAATGACCTGTTCATGCCCTGCGGATCCATTTGAAAACCTCCGGAATGGTAGCGCGTTTACCGTACATGAGCATCCCAACGCGATAGACCCGTGATGCGACCCAGACGATGACGGCTATCGTTAGGCAGTTAAGTACGATCGACAGGGCGATCTGCCAGAAGGGAGGCATCTCAGCGAGAATACGAACCGGCATTGTCAACGGGGCGAATAGTGGTGCGATCGAGACCCAAAAAGATAGGTCGGAGTTCGGGTCGCGGATCACCGCGAAGCAGAAATAGAAGCCGATCAGCATGATCATTATCGGCGGGAACGCGAACTGTCCGCCCTCCTGAACACTGGTCACCATCGAACCGATCAGGGCGAAAATGGACGCGTAGATAAAATAGCCCACGATGAAATATGTGAAAAAATAGAGCACCATCAAGGGCGTGACCTGCGGCAGCGATGATAGCAGGGGGCCGGCATCAGCTTGGGTGGAAAGGAAAGCGACGAGCGCTGCCAATGACGCAGACCAGATGGCCAGTTGTGTAAGACCGGCGAGCCCGACGCCCACGAGTTTTCCGAACATCAACTCGATAGGACGGGCAGATGAGAAGAGTATCTCCGCGATGCGCGTTTCTTTCTCCTCTACCACTGCACCCATGATGACCTGGCCGTAGATCGTCAAGGATATATAGATCATCATTCCGATCACGAGCGACGCTATAAACAACATTTCGCTGTCCTTTTCTTCGCCCTTTTCGTTGATCGATCGTGAGGCAAAATTGACGCTCTGGCTTAGGTTTTGAAGCATGGATTCGCTGATGTTCGCTTCGGCCAATCGGTGTGAGCGTACCGCTTCGTTCAGGGCATCTTTGAGCGTGTCGTTAGCAACAAAATCGCCCGCCTTGCGCGACAGAAACTCGAACTTCGCATCCTTTTCATCAATATCGTCGGGAATGAGAAGGTACGCGTCGATCTCATCGTTAGCGGCCTTTGCATTCAGTTCTTGGCGGATCTGCGGCAAGTTCTTGCCCGCGGCGTCGTAGTTAAGAAAGACAAAGCCCGACGCGAGCTGATCTGCGCCTCGTTTCATTCTTTCTTCCTGACTGGCGCCTAGATCACCAACTTGGTCTTCCGCGGCTCGCCGAGCTTTCTCGGCGATCCGCTCCGCCGAGAGATTCTGCCGGAGCCTAGGTAGTACCTCGCCGGTCGGATCTACAACGATTATCCGTGTCACTTCGCCCTTCAGTGAGAAAATGATCGCAGGCACGACAGCAAATCCGAGCCCAAGGAGCGGGAATATCAGGGTGCCGATCAGGAAGCTCCATTTCAGGACGATCTTCCTGTACTCATGACGTACCACAGCGAGGAATTTTCTCATTTGTCGCCTCCGACCTGATCTATGAAGATGTCATTTAAAGTGGGCTCGACCTGTTCAAACTTTGAAATGGTTGCCCCCGCATTCATGAGCTTCTTCAGCAACAGCTGTGCATCGCCGTTCGCCGTCAGTTCGAGTTCCAACTCGTCGGCGTGTTCCTTCACCGCCGATACCAGAGAGCGGTCCTTCAGGATCTCATCAGCCCCGGTCGCCCGCAGTGCGATCACATTGTGCCCGTAGGTCTTTTTGATCTCGCGCAGGCTGCCGGCTAAGATCTTGCGAGACTTGTTTATCAGGATAATGTCGCGGCACAGTCGCTCGGCAGTTTCCATCAGATGGGTCGAGAAAATTATCGTCTTGTCCTGCGTGCGGAACTCGCTCAGAACGTCGATCATAAACTCCACGTTGACCGGGTCCAGCCCTGAAAATGGTTCGTCCAGGATCAGGAGGTCGGGGTCGTGCAGCACGGTCGAGATAAACTGGATCTTTTGCTGCATGCCCTTTGAAAGGTCCGTGGTCTTCTTGTTTTTCCACTCGGTCAGTTTCATGCGACCGAGCCAAACGTCTATACGCCGGTCAACGTCGGACCGAGGCACGTTTTTCAAGGCCGCAAAATATCGCAATTGATCCACGACCTTCATCTTTTTGTAAAGGCCGCGTTCCTCCGGAAGGTAACCGATCCGGTCTTGCAGTCGCGGCGACATCCGCTCGCCGAATAGCTCGATCAAACCCGAATCTGGCGCTGTAATGCCGACTATCATGCGGATGGTCGTGGTTTTGCCGGCTCCATTCGGGCCCAGAAAGCCGAAGATGCGACCCGGTTTGACGTCGAACGTCAGTCCGTCAACCGCAGTAAAATCCCCGAATCGCTTTGTAATGTTTGACACCCGAAGTGTCGGCGAGATCTCTGACATCGAATGTGTTTCAAGATAGCATATAAAACCCCGAAGCGCGGCATCGTGAAGCCCGCACAACGTCCTACTCCTGCAACATATTCCGCAGAAAAGAAGGCCTCGGTGGGAACGAGGCCTGACCAAATAATGAGCTAGCGCGCGGGTACGGGCGCCGATATGTCTACGTCGATCTCCTTCTTTTGCTTACCGCTCAGGACACCTCCATAGTACAACGCTCCAAATATGATCAGCACGATAACGATAAGAGCTACCGCCCAGATCATATTGCTCGCGACGCCTGCTCCATTTTCTTCAGCCATAAAAATTCCTCCAGAGTTTCGTCGACAGGGCCGACGTTAATAAAGTAAGTCCCACTAACTACCAACTACGGCCATGCACGGTCACCCGTGCCTTTTTACCCGCGAGAGAATCGGTCTCATACCAAAAATCGACCGATTTGATCGGATGGCCGTCGCCCTCGACGGTGATCGACCGTGTGAATTTACCGATCTGCACATCCTCCAGAAATTCTAGTTCCTGCTTCTTGCCATCTTTGTAGTTCAGCACTACGCGGGTAAATTTCACAGGCGAGTTCTCGACGGAAATGCGGATCTCTCGAACTCGCAGGTCGTCGTCGTTCGCGGTGATCGTGTCGTGGTCGACATTGAAACTGACCTCCTTTTCACCGAGCTCGACCCATTTGGCATCAGATGCCATCGGCATCGGCGTTGCGATCACCGGAACGTTTCTACCGTATAACGCGACCCTCCCCTTCTTTCCTCCGAGGGAAGCCGTCTCATACCAAAAATCAACGGATTTGATCACGTGGCCGTCCCCCTCAATGGTTAGGGACCGCGTAAAGTGGCCTACTTGCACGTCCTCGAGAAATTCGAGTTCCTGCTTCATTCCGTCCTTATAATTCAGCACGACCTTTCGAAACTTGATCGGAGCATCCTCCACAGATATCCGCAATTCGCGGACCTTCAGGTCGTCATCGTTGGCGGTGATCGTGTCGTGATCGACGTTGTGGCTCACCTCTTTTTCGCCGAGCTTTTTCCAGTCCGTCTGCCCTGAGATCCCCGTGACCCCAAGCATTATTACTGCGGCCACCGCCGGTATTAGAATTTTTTTAACTTGCATAAAACCTCCTTGATAAAAGTGCATTTTCCCGTTAATGAAACGCTCGTTCCGGTTTAATTGAAACGCTGCCGGTCCCTCTGATATTCTTCACATATGAACAACTCAACCCAGACCGGTAGTGCAAAACTGGCCGGCCGCCTTGCGTCTCTGATCTGTGCGGCAGGCGTGATCGCGTTCTTCATAGGCATTTTCGGCGGGCCACGCCCTTTCGCGATCGCCGGGGTCGCTCTCATGGCCGCGTCCCTCGTCGGTTTTTTCGTCGAAGAGCATATTACTCGCCGAGCCTAAATACGCATCATCCGCGTACGTAGCGCCGGACACATTTGCCGTTTCGCGTTTTGATGTATCTGTAAACGAGATACCCGCCCGTGCCCGAGCCTAGTCCGAGGAGAGCTCCCTT
>CAZWSK010000063.1:0-13058 GCA_964636445.1 uncultured Chloracidobacterium sp. | reverse complement strand
CCAGCCTTCCCACGCGTTCGACTCGTCGACGGGATCACGATAGTCGTTAAAACCGACGGGAATGGCGCGCTCGATCTCGTGGCGAAACGCGGCCATCTTGCCGTCGAGGATACCGCTCTTGAACGGCGTCTTGACCGCCATCATTCCGCATCCGATGTCGACACCGACCGTTGCGGGGATAACGGCGTCCTTTGTCGCGATGACCGAGCCGACCATCGACCCGATCCCAAGATGCGCGTCGGGCATCAGCGCGACGTGCTTATAAAGACACGGCAGACGCGAGACATTCCTGAGCATCGCATGCTCGTCATCAGACATTTCATGCGTTACCCACGACAGAATATCCCCGCCGTCACCGCTAACATTTAGTTTTTTGTAGGGCATATTTTCTCCTTTAACACGGATGAAAGAAGAAGCATGAAGGATGATTAAGAAAGTTACTTCTTTTTCTAATTCATCCCTCATCCTTCATCCTTTATCCTTCCGCTTGGTCGATCGGGTGGGACTCGAACCCACGCGTCCCTCGCTTAAAAGGCGAGTGCCTTGATCCAGCTTGGCTACCGATCGATGTTAATGTTCCAATTCCGGCCGTCCGCCGATCGGGACGGCCGGGTGCGCCGCGGGAGAAGCTAATGGACCGCTGCGGCGGCACGCGCGTGCTGCTGCAGAGTGGCGCGGTCCTCGATCGCCTTTACCTCGGTTTCGATCGCCTCTCGAAATCGGGTCAGGATCTCGGCGAGCGTGCGGGCCTTGAACAGGGCATTCTCGCGTTCCCGCGCCGTCGACAGGTCAAAGTAAAGGTCGATCTCGTTGTAACAATCAGCGATCCTCAACGATATATCCCCGCCCTCACGATACTCGTCACGGCAGGCTGGATACACGCTCGAATCCTCGACATAGGCGATGATGTACGCTCGCAGATCGCTGGGAAGATTCAGGAACGATCGCTCGTTCAAGTGAAATTTTCTGTCCATATTTCCTCGTTAATGTGCTGAAAAATGTAGTGGTTGTTGGATTGGCGACATTCTTCAGCGAACTAGGAAAAGCTGAAGATTCACGTCGCCCACGGTTTAAAGTCCAGTGGACTCTTGAGTGCAAACATAGGTGGTTCTCCTTTGCTAAATGCCGCCTGCGGCGGGCTGAGTATGGCGGGACCGAACGGACTCGAACCGTCATCGTCTTCCTCGACAGGGAAGTGCATACGCCTTTCTGCCACGGTCCCGAAAATGGGTGGATCGATCGGATTTGCACCGACAACCGCCTCGTCCACAGCGAGGTGCTCTGCTGATTGAGCTACGAACCACAGAAAATTGGAGCGGGCAATCGGATTTGAACCGATGATTAGCGGATCTGCAATCCGCCGCCTTTGGCCGCTTGGCTATGCCCGCGGAAGTTGGTACAGGCGGAAGGAACCTTCAATTGCCGGTTTCTAAGACCGGTGCCTTTGCCGATTTGGCCACGCCTGCGTGGAAACTGGTCTGAGCGGCAGGATTTGAACCTGCGAATACTTGCTCCCAAGGCAAGCCCGTATAGCCTCGGCGGAACGCTCTGAGTGAATAGTTATTTGGCTTCGGGACAAGGATTCGAACCTCGATCTACTGGTTCAGAGCCAGGCGTCCTGCCGGTTAGACGACCCCGAAAAGGGTTTGGTGCACGGAGTAGGATTCGAACCTACGCAGCTCGACGAGCGACAGTTTTACAGACTGCCTGCATTTACCACTATGCGATCCGTGCGTAAAAAATGGAGGAGACGGCAGGACTCGAACCTGCAGCCTTCTCGTTCGTAGCGAGATGCTCTGATTCCATTGAGCTACGCCTCCAGGGCAGTGGGCAGTTGTCAGTGGGCGGTGGGCAGGAAGAACGAAGTCTGCCTGCTGCCCACTGCTTACCGCCCACTGATGTACGGCTATTCAGTTGTCAAACATCAAAAGAAAAGGAGCGGCTACTCAGGATCCCCAATTGGATCTCGCGTAACCGCTCCTAAAAACTATCCGACGAGAATGCTCGCCGTTCTTTCGATGTTTCGGGAGCGGGAACGCCGCTCCCGCTGTATCAAACTAGTTGTTCCGTACGACCGTCGCCGTTCGGTTTGGGCTGATAATTCATCTGATCGCGCTGTCCGAAGGCACACACAAAGACGCCCGGACACGGCCGCAGATGTAACCTGCCGGCTGTATCGAGTCTTTCAACTGTGCGTATCCAACTGCGGATCATTTGAATTCCCTCCAAAAAAATCATCGCCGCCCAAGCGGCGAAGATGCGATACTGCCACAGCTCAAAAACGACTGTCAAGCACTTTTTTTGATCCGATGAGTTTTTCCGGCTGGTTCTTCACTGACGATCTGCGCCCCCGCGAACGTAACCGCGGCGACAGTTTGGCGGCCCGAGAAGTCATAGGCTAGGGAAGTGGACGACGGAGATCGCTCGTGCAAAGGAGGTAATTATGCTGAGAAAGATCACACTGCCATTGGTTGCCGCAGGTTTTGTTTTTGTAGGAATGTTTGGTGCGGCTGAAGACTCTACTGATGCTCAAACGGCCGCTGTTTCGCCGACGATGGTCCCCTCGCCGACGGCCGGAATTCCGGTGACGCCGATCCCATTCGGCTCGGCGACCGTGACGCCGATACCGCATGAGACGGCGACGGTTACGCCGACGCCGCCTGACGCTCCGGAATATCCGCGGAAGGGCCATCCGGCGCCGACAACAACGCCCTAGTAGTGACGGAAACCTTTAGGTTCGAGTCGCTCATTTTTGCCGCCGCAAAGCATTTCCAGCTTTCCGGCGGCATGAGTCATTTGACCGATCTGATGAAAGCCTAGATCGCGGGCGATGTGTGCGTTCTCTGGCCTGACTGTGAACAGAAGTTCAAAGTCTTCGCCGCCGTGGAGGGCAAAGTCCAGTTCTTCACCGCGTAGACCAGAGATGTCGAAGATCGCAGGGTCGATGGGAAGCACATCTGCTTCTATTTCAGCCCCCAGTCCGCTCGCCTCAGCGAGATGGGCTAGGTCGGACGACAGGCCGTCGCTTATGTCTATTAGGCCGGTAGTTAAACAATACCCTGACAATAAGTTAGCGGTCGCTACCTGAGGTAGCGGCTGAAGTTGTTTAAGGAGCAAATGGCGTTCTGTTACTGAGTTCTCGGGCCCTGATCTGAGACCACTCTGCAGCAACTTCAACCCGGCGGCGGCTCCGCCGAGAAAGCCCGTTACGAATATAAGATCGCCGGCCCCCGCACCGCTTCTTAGTACCGCTCTTCCCTTGGCGACCTCGCCGAAAACCACCGAATCCACAAAAAACTTGTCCGTTGTTCGTGAAATGTCACCGCCGACCAGCTCAACGGCGTGCTTTTCAGCCAATTGATGCCAGCCGGCATAGAACCTATCGAGGAAGTCCGTTTTCCACAGGTGTTCGGGAATGCCGACCGAAAGAAGGGCATGTGAGGGTGAGGCACCCATCGCAGCGACGTCAGAGAGCGATACGGCAAGCGATTTATGGCCAAGGGATTCGGGTGTAGTCCATTCGAGGCGAAAATCGATATCCTCGACGATCAGGTCCGCGGTCACAACCATGTCGACCGCGTCATTCTTGGGCAGGACGGCGCAGTCGTCGCCCACGTGTTCAAGCGAAAACCGCGAGCGAATGTTGTTTATGAACTCAAATTCACTTCGCATTCGATTGACACAAGTTGCTTAAATACATAGAATAACGGTCACGCATTTATAAGAAACTTTAACACGGCGGCTCGATTATGGCACAGGAACCTGTAGTGATACCTGAGAAGATCTACTTTAAGATCGGCGAAGTGTGCGAACTTCTTGATGTGCAGGCGCACGTGCTGCGATATTGGGAAACTGAGTTTCCGATGCTCTCGCCCCAAAAGAACAAATCGGGCCAACGAAGCTACCGCCGCCGCGACGTCGAAATGGCGTTAAGGATCAAGCAACTCTTGTACAAAGAAATGTTCACGATCGCCGGTGCCCGCAAGAAGCTGCAGAGCGAAAGCCGCGACGGGTCAAAATCGAAGCCGGCCGAAGCCCCTGCCGGCCCGCGTTCGACGGATGCGTCTGCTCCGACGTTATTTGACGCGATCCAGGACAACGGAGCGACTGGCGACACCGTGACGTCAGGCGTATCAGACGATCAGAAGGAGGCCATCCGCACGATCGCAGGCCATCTTTTAGAACTCCGCGAGATACTCCGGTCAAAGCCTGCCGTCTAGCTCAAGTTTGACAAAGATTCGGCGGAAAACTACTCTAAAACATCGAATTCGGGACGTAGCGCAGTCTGGTAGCGCGTTCGCTTGGGGTGCGAGAGGTCGCTGGTTCAAATCCAGTCGTCCCGACCATTTTTGACGAAGCTCACGGTTATTCCGTGGGCTTTTCGTTTGCTTGCGGTTCGTCAGGATCGGCTACGGCTCCCTCAACCGGCGCGTAAGTCGTCATACGCAGGCGTATGATCATGAACTGATCCAAAAATGCGATAAGGGCGGCAAAAACGATGAGGGCCGCTGCGAAGATCGGGCCGACGCCGGAGCTATCAGCCGCGAGGCCGCTGGCAATGCGAAATTCTGCCGCCGCGGGCCCGAGCCAAAACGACCTAAGGACCATGAAAACCGCAAAGTAAAGAACCGTCAGCCACATCGCCCACGCACGGCCGCTTGCCCACAAGACCGCATTCGCGAGCATCAGAAGCACTACGGTCGTGATCCAGAGAGTCGTCCAGCCATAGCCTGCGTGATAGTCGTAACCAGCGATCGCCGTAGCAGGGGCTCCGACACTTTTCAGCCAGCTGCAGGAGTAGCAGGTAAAGAACGCCATCGCGGCGGTGGACGCAGCGAAGAGAGCGAGATATATTTTGCCGAACATAGGCAGGTTTTAGCACAGAACAGGCATAAAGCAAAAGCCGCCGGCCTTTTGGGTCCGGCGGCTCTTCTATTGATCGGACGGTAATATCACTTTGGCCTGACCGTTAAGTAGATCGTCTGGCCGCGGCGTGAGATAAGCAGCAGGATCGGTTTGTCACCTGAGGCCTCGAGAGCGGAGCTCACGTCCGCGGCGGAATTAACTGCTTTTCGATTTATCTCCAGTATGACATCGCCTCGATTGACGCCTTCCTCAGCGGCCGGGCCGTTCGGGTCGACATCGGTGACGACCACACCTTCTGAACCTGATTCCAGGCCGAGGCGGCGCGCGGTCTCAGGTGTAAGTGGTTCGAGCGTAAGTCCGAGTTTGCCGCCTTGCCCTTGGTTTGCGGGACCATCGCCATCACGTCCGGGGGCGTTTGCCCCGGCGGTTTCCTGATCAAATTCGTCGAGCGTTGCCGTCAGTTCCTGCGACTTGCCGTCGCGGACGATGGTGAGCTTGATCTCGGTTCCCGGCAGGGTGCCTGCGACCTTGTTGCGAAGGACGTTGCTGTCATCGATCTTTTCGCCGTTGATGGCGGTGACGATGTCGCCGCGCTTCACGCCGGCCTTGTCAGCCGCGCTGCCTTGGCGTACGTTACTGACGAGCACGCCGGTGCGTTCGGTGAGTCCTAGGGCCTCGGCAGTATCGTCCGTGATGTTTTGAATGTTGATGCCGAGCATGCCGCGCCGAACCTTGCCGTCTTTAATGAGTTGATCCATCACGCTGCGGGCCATGTTGGACGGTATCGAGAACGCGATACCGATGTTGCCGCCGCCCGCTCCGCCGGAAAGTATCTGGGAATTGATACCGATAAGCTCACCGTTCAGATTTACAAGAGCACCGCCCGAATTTCCGCGGTTGATCGGCGCGTCGGTCTGAAGAAAATCCTCAAAGCTGCCGTCACTCAAACCCGTACGGCGGCCTTTCGCAGAGATAATACCGGCCGTGACCGTCTGCCCAATTCCCAACGGATTACCGATCGCGAGCACTATGTCGCCCACGCGAACGCTGTCGGAATTTCCGAGCGTCAGAAATGGAAGATTCTCGCCCTCGATCTTAAGAACAGCGAGGTCGCTCGGCTGGTCGGAACCGACGACTTTTGCCTTGTACGATTTATTGTCGCTCATCAGGACGGTGATCTTCTCGGCTCCATCGACGACATGGTGGTTCGTGAGGATCGAGCCGTCCGCGGAGACAAGGACGCCGGAGCCGACGCCGCGCTCGACCTGTGGTCGCTGGTTCGGCTGCGGAAGCTGGAACTGGCGGAAGAAGTCATCCATCCCGCCGGGAGCCTGGCCGCGGGCGGGCGCCTTCTCGCGAACCTCGGCCTCGATGCGGACGACCGCGGGCGACGTGCGTTCGACAATGTCGGCGTAGGATGTACGCATGCCGTCAACGACGACGGGCTGGACGGGTGCCTGAGGAACGTTCGGCGATGGCGTCTCGGCGCCGGTCAACAGGCCGGTATTACAGCCAGTGACGGCTACGGCGGACGCAAGTGTCAGTACAAAAAGCTGTTTGCGGATCATTACTGTATATTACTCCCAAAAACTTATTGTAAATACGACGCAATTGCCGCAACTGTTCGCAAAAACACAGTTCTTAAAACAATTGCGGGGCGTCGTTCCTGAAAATATATGCGAGCGATTTGTACACGAGCTTGGCACAAAGGAAAGCGGGCGAATCATAACTCTCGACATACGAATATTCAACGAGGTCCATGCCGACGACGCGTTTATTTTCAGCGAGTTTACGAATGAGAGCTAAAGTCTCGTACCAGCCTAGTCCGCCCGGCTCAGGAGTGCCGGTCGTGGGCACGATAGATGGATCGAGGCCGTCGATATCGATGGTGAGATAGACGTTGTCAGTGAGGCCGTGGATGGCGTCATCGATCCAGTCGGTTCGTCCGACAATGTCGCGAGCCCAAAAGATCTTTGTCGGCAAACCGTCTTTCAGCGATCGTGCCTCATCGCCCGAGATCGACCTGATGCCGACCTGAACTGACGGAATTCGCATGTCTTTGACGACGCGTGCCATGATCGACGCGTGCGAGTGTGGCGTTCCGTCATACGTGTCACGCAGGTCGGCGTGGGCGTCGATCTGAAGAACGCTAAGGTTCTCGAACTTTTCGTTGTGCGCCTGTATGACCGGCGCCGATACCGAATGTTCGCCGCCAAGCATGCAGATGAACTTGCCGGTATCGAGGAGTTTCTTTGTGGCGTTGTACAGCCCGGACATCATTGCGTCGGGCGTGTCGCGAGGGGTGAATTCGGGAAGCGTGTGAATGCCGAGCTTGTAGGGCTCAGTGTCAGTCTCTTCCTCATACAATTCCATGTTGCGGGACGCGTCGACTATCGCCATCGCGCCTGCGCCCGTGCCGGTGCCGTATGAGACTGTTCCCTCATATGACACGGGCCAAACGAGCACGCTCGACGTGTCGAACGAGGAGTATCGCTCCTCATCGATCCCGCCAAAGTTCATTGGAAGTTCCGCAGATTCGGACATGGTTCCAATTTAGCAATTCAAAATGCACAATGCACAACGGCCGAACGGTCGTTGTGCATTGTGCATAGCCAATTTCGCAGAAACTAAGGTACGTCGATGCTCATCTCGCGGCCCGAGAAAGCGAAGGTCGGCCGTTTGCGGCCTTTCATGAACTTCGCGGCGGTCTGCGAGAGTGCCGTGATTATCATGGGCAGCGCGATCGACGGGTCGCACGCGACGTGTGCCGTGGTCGGATTTTTGACAAGCTTGCCAAACGCAGATGGGTGGTCGGCGTTGTACGTCGGTGTGCGTATGTCGCCGCACGCGAGCTCGTTCGAGATCGAAATGGCGTATTTATGGCCGCGCGGCGTCGTGCGGGTTATGTACGACGAGATCTCGCCGACATTGACGAGATGTTGTGTGCCCGGACCGCCAAGCGTGATCATGCAGGAATTGCGCGTTCGCTGTGCGATCGTCATGATCTCCATCGTGTCTTGGGTCGTCTCGAATGATATCTGCAATTTCTTATCGAACTTAGCGCGAGCGATGCCGATCGCCATCTCCGACCCCGGGAGGTCCGGACAGAACACGGGAATTCTCGATTTGAATGCCGATGTGAGAATACCGTCCTCGTGAGCGATCTCTGAGAGTTCGCGGCCGAGCAAGAGGAGGAATTCGCGTATCGAGTACGAACGAGTGAGGTCGAGCTGGTTGATCACGCTGCCGATCCATTCGTCGGCTTCCTGATACTCCTCGCGATTGGCCATTACGTCGCCGAGCCGGAGCACATCGGCGGCGTCCAGGTCTTCGTCATTCATGCTCGGATGGGCCTGAAAATGATTTCGGCCGAGTGTCTCGTGAATATCGTGATACAGTACCGTGCCCGACATTACGAGAACGTCGACGAAGCGATTCTTGATCACGTACGATAGAAGGCGGCGCATACCTGAAGTGATCAGATTGCCCGAACCGCAGACATAGATCGTCGAATTGTCGTCGAGCATGTCGAGCCAGATCCGGTGCGCCTCGGCCAACTGGCGAGCACCGAAACCGGCGCCCTCCATTTTCTCAAGCAAACCAGCCACAGAACGGTCGCGATCGATCGGCACCGGCCGAGTCGGAACGCTCAGGAACTTTGAAGACTTGCTTTTCTTTTGCGATACCATAAGTTGTTGTCCACCAATAAGTTAACTATTTTCCATTCGGCGTCAGATATGTGTAGGATTCAACCTGAGCTTCGTAAAACTCTATGACCTTGCTGCCCTCTGCGTTGGAGAGACGCCCCTCTTTGATACGTTCGAGTACAGACCTGCGAAACGTATCGTGCAGGTGTCCCGGATCGAATCGCACAGAGCCCACCGCCTCGCCCAGCGTCGCCCCGTAAACGACTTTCTTGATGATGTAGCCGTCCTCGCCGA
Source organism: uncultured Chloracidobacterium sp. (assembly GCA_964636445.1). GTDB lineage: Bacteria > Acidobacteriota > Blastocatellia > Pyrinomonadales > Pyrinomonadaceae > OLB17. Next base: position 4,251 of record CAZWSK010000063.1, on the reverse strand, counting down.
TGAAAACATGGGCCTCGTGCGGAACCCCGAAGAGGTTGTGATTATTGCCCATTACTTCCTGATACGCACCGACCAGCATCATAGCGAGATAGTAGGGCTCAGTGCGCACGAGCTTATGCAACTCCAGCACCGGCTTGACGTCGTGCAGGTCGACGAATTTATCGACAATACCGTCGGAATCGCAAGTTATATCACAGAGCGTAGCATATTCCGTCGGCTTTTTGTTGAGTTTATGTATCGGGATGATGGGGAAGAGCTGTTCGAGCGCCCAGTTGTCCGGCATCGACCGAAAGACCGAGAAATTTGCCAGATACTTCGCGCACATCAGGCGGCGAAGGTCGTCAAATTCCTCTGAAACGTACTTCTTTTGTTGCGCAAATTGATCTGCCTTTTCGCAGATATCCCAAAATAAGACCTCGCCCTTGCCCTTCGATTCCAGCGTGAGCAGGCCGAGATTGAACATCGTGAACAGCTCCTCACGATGCTCGAGGGCGTCGTGATAGTACTCGCGATAATTCTTGCCGTTGATCGTGTCGCGGAGGTCGAACAATTCGCGGACGATCTGCGGATCGTCGCGGTCCATTTCCATCGGGGTCAGGTCCTCGACCACTGTCTCGATCTCGTCCTGCACGTTTGTGACTAGTATTGCGTGATAGGCGGAAAGGTAGCGGCCGGATTCCTGGATGATGGTCGGGTGCGGCACGTCTTCGTCGTCGCAGACGGTCTTGATAATATAAACGACGTCGTTGGCAAACTCGCGGGCGTTGTAGTTTGCCGATGACTCAAAGGACGTTCTCGACCCGTCATAGTCGACGGCCATTCCGCCGCCGATATCGAGATATTCGATCGGGATCTTCATCTTGCGGATCTTTGAATAGGTCCGCGCGGCCTCGCGCATGGCGTTCTTGATCCGCTTGATATCCGTTAGCTGTGAGCCGATGTGAAAGTGCAGCAGCCGCAGCATATCTATCCGGCCCGCCTCCTGCAGGCGGCGAATTACCTCAAGGATCTCGGTCGTCGTGAGGCCGAATTTCGCCGCTTCGCCGCCCGATTTTTCCCATTTGCCCGAGCCTTTTGAGTACAGTTTTACGCGCACGCCGATCATCGGCATCGGCATATCGGGGTTCTGCGCGGAGACTTTTTCGGCAATGTCGATCGTGTGGTCGAGCTCGCTCAGCTTTTCGATGACGATGACGACGTTCTTGCCGGAGAGAGCCCCGGCAAATGCGAGGTTCAAAAAATCACGATCCTTGAATCCGTTCAGCACGAGCAGGCTGTCCTTTGCCTGGTCAAGCCCGAGAGCGGCGTAAAGCTCGGCCTTTGAGCCCGCCTCGAGGCCGAAGCTGTACCGGGAGCCCTCGCGAAGATACTCTTCGATGACGGCGCGGTTCGAGTTGACCTTCATCGGGAAGACGCAAAGGTGGTTGCCCTCGTACTCGAACTCTTTTATCGATTTACGAAAGGCCGTCTGTAGCTTGCGTACCTGTCCGAATATCAGCTGGGGGAAGCGAAGCAGAACGGGTGTGTTGACGCCGCGTTTTCGCAGGTCGTCGACGATCTCCTTGACGTCGGCGGTCAGGTTCTCGTTCTCAGGAGCACGGACGATGAGATTGCCTTTACGATTTACACCGAAATAGTCGGCGCCCCAGTTCTCGATGCCGTAGGTCTCAATGCTCTGCTCGATGATAGCGCTCAATTTATGTCGTGCTCCGGTCAGATTGGAGGCGTGGCCGTTCCAAATGACAAAGTTGGTAGTGTAATAAAAATCATCGGAAAAACAAACACCCCTTATTTGCGGCCACTTTTGGTAGGCCGTAGGAAGATCTGTCGTGCGAGGTGTTTGGCATAATCTTTGCAATCGACTACCGCGGACAGCGGCGGCGCTCCGGCCGCGGAAAACCGCAATAGGCCGTAAAACGGGCGATTTGGGCAGGTTGGCCGCTTCGTGGTGAATGCCGCAAGTTGTCATCGCGGCAGTGACAAAAACCGTCACAAAGCCTGTGAATGCGAGGGTTAAAGATGAAGCAGAAAGGTGAAAAGGGGTTTTCAGTAGTTGAGTTGTTAATAGTTTGTGCCGTGATCGGCATCATCGCGGCCATCGCGGTGCCCCACCTTCAGAAGGCGATCCGTGCGACCGAGAACGGAAACACCTTCGCCACGATGCGGACCATTGCCTCGACGCAGGTCAATTTCTTCTCGCAAAATAGCCGTTTCGGCCGCATTACAGAGATAAACAATCTTCTCGCCAGCGCGATCGGCACCAACTCGGGGAACGAGGTTACGCGAGGCAAATTTGTGTTCACAATGACGCCCGCGACCCCAACCGACGCCGAACTGCGTTCCGGCTATACGATCACCGCTACGCGGAACGTCGTAGGTGAGGGCGTCGTGTACGTTTATCAGATCACGCAGACTGGCGAGATCCGCCAGGTATTGCCGTAGATCTCGCCGCCTCTCCCTTCTCTCCGTCGAGCCCGCCATAACTAGTGCCCGCCATGAATGTATTCGAAGAACTGGTCGTTGAACTAAAAGAGGAAAATCTGCTCGAGGACACGGTCGTCGACGACCAACTGGCCGCGCGGGCCGCCGCGCCGGAGATCGATCGAACAGACGAGCCTAACAAGCCTGACGAGGAAGCCGACGACGAACTCGGCGGTTCGATGATCGCCGAGCCTGAAGGTGTTCTTGAAACTGCCCTCGATGAACCGGCGGCTGAGGTGCAGACCACAGAGCCGGAACCGCCGATCACCGTAAAGAAAGGGCCGCAATTCTATCAAAAACGTGCCGTTGCAGAGGTTTCGAGCCTGCAGATGGTCGAGCACGTGATAACGGGTGTCGAGCGCGAATACCTAAAGGTCGTACCGCACACGTTTGACGATTTCAACGCAAAAAAGGCGCTGAACGCGTTTCTCAATGTCACGACGGGCGTAGATTCAGAGGAGCACAAGACAGCTGAATTTAACCTGATGCAGGAGACTGAGTCGTGGTGCTCCGCCTTGGCTGAACGGGATAAGAACATCCCGGTCTCGAGCTTTAGACTGTACTGTGAGAATTCGCGTCCTGCCCTGAGCTCGCAGGCGATGCTCGGGTTGGCCCGTTTTTACCGCAACCTGCCGTATTCCGAGACGGCGAGGTCCAAATTTGACTTCATCATTACACGACTCTTTTCGAGGCCCGTTGACGGGGAAAAACGCGTGTGCCTATTCACGCGCGAAGAGGCGCTGAAGCACATCAATACTCTCTATAGCGAATGGTCGAGCGTCCCGCTCTATGACGCGGATGACGACGATTCTAAAGTGATGCTAACGGCTTTGAGCTTTGACGAGCTAGCGACGGAGGCTGAGAGCACGACGAATTTCGACCGGTTGATCGAGAGCGACTTTTTCGGCCGGCTGCGCCTTTTCAAAGAGAGCGTCAATGAACTGTTCTTTGCTCCTGAGGTCACCGCCGCGGCCATCGAGGGCAATGTCCGGATCGGCAACGCCTACGTCGATCTGATCGAGCGGGAACGCCGAAAAATGGACGACGAAAGCCTGCAGTCCAAATACGGCGACCTGCACGTTGACGTCGTCTCAGAAGCCGCGGGGCGGACGCTCGACCTCGTAGAACTGCTCAGGAACTCGCCGGACGTTGTGCCCATTCCGCAGCCCGAGATCTCGCAGCCTGAGAAAGACACACACGTTGAAACGGCATCACGAATAACCCCAGCCCCGGCCGCCGATGGGGAGACACGGACGACCGTGGTCCAAAAGGTCCTTAACGATTTCCGCAGCGTGAATCGATGGTTCCTGGCGATCTGCGTCTTGCTGGTAGCCGGGTCGATCGGGATCTGGGTCTGGGCGAGCACTACGGAAGAGGAGATCTCGACGCAGGGCGTGAGTGCGGTCACGGTGCAGGGCACGTTTCTCGAGGAACACGTGAAGACCGCCAAGGTCAGCCAGGACATCTTCTACGGAATGCTCAAGCCGTCGTGGGACGCTCTGCCCAAGGAAAAGCGGCAGGAGTATACTCAAAAGATCTTGGCCGCATGCAAGGAATATAATTGTACCCAGGTCAACCTGCTCAACAAGGACGGCAAGGCCGCGGCGTATGCGTCAGCAACCCGGCTGGAGATCCATATGCCATAGCTCGGCCGCGCCGCTGCTGATCATGGGCCGCGAGCACGCTCGCGGCCTTTCTCGTTTCTGACTTATCGTTTTTTGTTTCACCAGGGGGAAAACTTTGTGCCCTGTGGAAAAAATGTGAAACGTT
>CAZWSK010000062.1:0-13060 GCA_964636445.1 uncultured Chloracidobacterium sp. | reverse complement strand
TACTGCGGATTCGGCGCAAAACTCGCCGCACCGGAATGCTCGATACCCTGATCGACCGGCAGTATAGAGACATAGCCGGTGCCGGCCAGACGGCCAGTGTTATACAGCGAATACAAACTCCTCAAAACATTAGGGTTACGGTCGCTCTGTGCCCATACGCGGTCGACAAAATCGCCGCCCGGCAGTTGAATATTCTCTTTCGGTATCGTCGTCGAGACGTGGCTGAGGAGCGAATCTGCATCATCGCCCAGCAGTTCACGGATCTTATTATTGTCCACAGCTAATATTTTCTCCTGAATAAAGTAATGGCGTTAATAAAAGTTTCATTATATCATAGGATCAATTGGCAACGTTTCCTGCCCCTCGACGTCTAATGCCGATCCGGACCTTTTCGGTCCAAGGGTGAAAAAATACATTGATTAGCGCTCCCGACTTCCTGTACACTACACGCGTAAACTGCCCAACAACCCGAGCCGCTGTTCCACGGCCCACACGATGGGCACATACCACCCTATTTACGAGGAAATATGAGGTTTATCTCTCTGCGGCCCGCGGGCCTGTTCATGGCGGCGTCATTGATGCTGCTCGCGTCCCTTAACTCTTACTCACAAAAGGACTGGCGGCCCATAACGCCTGCGGAATTGCAGCAATCGGCACCGAAGGTCGAGCCCGACGCCGACGCCGAGGCCATTTTTTGGGAGGTCCGCGTCGACGACAGCGACCCCGCGGACCTCGTGATGAAGCACTACATCCGCGTCAAGGTCTTTACCGAGCGCGGCCGCGAAAAGTACAGCAAGATCGACATTCCCTTCGCCACAGGCACAAAGGTAAAGGACATTCAGGCCCGCGTGATCAAGTCCGACGGCTCGATCGTCGAACTTGCCAAAAGCGACGTTTTCGACCGCGAGATCGTCAAGGCCGACAAGGTCAAGGTGAAGGCAAAATCCTTTGCCGTGCCGAATATCGAGCCCGGCGTCATCGTAGAATACCGATATCAGGAGATCGTAAGGAACACCTGGGCGAGCAACATGCGCATGCTGTTCCAGCATGATATCCCGATCCAGTACATCGCGTACTGGTTCAAGCCCGCTGCGGATGCAAAATATCTCACCTTCAATATGAAGGACAACAAGTTCGTTAAGGACAAAGGCGGCTTTTACCGGGCCGAGCTGTCGAACGTCCCGGCGATCCGCTCCGAGCCGCTGATGCCGCCCGAGGACCAGGTCCGCTCATGGCTCGTGCTCTATTACTGGAATGACCTCAAGGACAGCTCGTCGGACTTTTGGTCAAAGGCTGGCGGCGTGATCGCCGCTAACTATGAGATCAAGGACACGCTGAAGCCGGGCAAGGAGATAAAGGCCGCAGCCGCCCAGATCACGAACGGAGCAACGACGCCCGACGAAAAACTCGCGAAGCTATTCGAATTCTGCAAAACACGTATCAAGAACATCACCTTTGACCCGACGCTCACAGACGACCAGCGGGAGGAGATGAAGCCTAACAAGTCGACCGAGCAGACCTATAGGAACATGCAGGGCACGCAGACGGACATCAACGAGCTGTTCGCGTCGCTCTCGGCCGGCCTGGGCTACGAAACGCGGCTGGCTTTCGGCGGCGACCGCAGCCAGATGTTCTTTAACGACAAACAGGCCCACGTTTCCTTCGTTCACTTCTCGGCGATCGGCGTCAAGGTGAATGGCGACTGGAAGTACTACGATCCCGGCAATCCTTTCGTCCCCTATGGCATGCTCGCGTGGGAAGAGGAAGACTCGTCGGTGCTGCTGCTCGGCTACAAGGATTTTGTGACCACCAGGACGCCGATGTCCGACATCGAGGAATCGACGGCAAAGCGGACCGGTAAATTCAAGCTGCTCGAGGACGGAACGCTCGAGGGCCTGGTCAAGATCGAGTACACGGGGCAGCTGTCGTATATCTACAAGACCGACAACTACAAGTCATCGGCAAACAAGCGCGAAGAAGACCTGAAAGACTGGGTCAAGGCCCGCATCTCGACCGCCGAGGTGTCGGACATCTCGATAGAGAACGTGACCGACCCTGAGAAGCCCTTCACCTACCAGTACAAGGTGCGCGTTCCCAACTATGCGCAGAAGACGGGTAAGCGTCTGTTCGTGCAGCCGGGATTCTTCACCTACGGCACGAAACCGCTGTTCGCCGCGGCAACGAGGAAGTACGGCATCTTTTTCCGCTATCCGTGGTCTGAGCACGACGAGGTGGAGATAAGCTGGCCCGCGGGCTTTGAGCTGGACAGCGAAGACGCGCCAGCCGATCTTGCTGACCCGAGCAACATCGGTTCGGTGAAGTTCGACCTGATGGCGGATAGGACGAATCGCGTATTGCGGTATGTGCGCAAATTCCACTTTGGGAAAGGCGGCAAGGTTCTCTTCGATTCCGGCGTTTACGGGCCCGTAAAGGGTTTGTTTGATGAATTTCACAAGGCAGACAGCCACACGATAACGCTGCGGCAGAAGTAAGAGGTATCTATGAGAGTCAAAGGATCGTTCAGATCGGCGCGGCTCGCTGCGGCGGCCGTGGGCCTGCTGTTGGCCGCGGGCCAGATCTTCGCGGACGAAGCGCCGGCGTGGCTTAAACAGGTGTCGTCGACGTCAGTCCCGACGTACGCTAAGGACGTGCCCGGGGCCGTATTGCTGGATGAGCAGCAAACGACATTCGGCAGCGACGGCAAGCTGTCAGTGGTCTCGAACTTCGCCGTAAAGGTGCTCACCCGCGAGGGCAGGGACCTTGCAGTCGCGAGCGCGTTCTATTTTGCCAGCTCGAGCTCGGTCAAGGAGCTCAGAGCATGGATCGTCCGTCCCGACGGCACCGTCAAGGCGTATGAGAAGAAGACGGTGCTCGACCTCATCTCGGACCCCGACGATGTTTACAACGAAGGCCGGATGAAAATGATCCGGGCGGTAGACGACGTCGATGTCGGATATGTCTTTGGCTACACGGCCGTAACCGAGGAATCGCCGCTGTTCTTTCAGGACCAGTGGATGTTCCAGGGAAGGCTGCCGGTGCTCGTCTCGAGGTACAGCCTGACGCTGCCCTCGGGCTGGACAGCGTCGAACGTCACCTTTAACGCTGCGGACATCAAGCCGCAGGTCACGGGCAGCACTTACTCCTGGGAGATGCGGCAGCTGCCGTATATCCCCGACGAGCCGATGGGCCCGTCGCCGGTCCATCTCGCCCCGCGCATCGTGGTGAATTACGCTCCGGACAATAAAACGCAGGCCGTCAACAGGTCATTTGACGCGTGGACGGACGTCTCGCGGTGGGCGAGTGCTCTGCACGACCCCGAGGTGATCGTCGACGATAACGTCGCCGCAAAGGCCCGCGAACTGACGGCAAATGCGACAACGGAATTCGACAAGATACGTGCGATCGGTGCTTACGTTCAGGGCCTGCAATACATCTCGATCGACATCGGCGTCGGGCACGGCAACGGATATCGGCCGCGGTCGTCGACGCTGGTGCTCGGCCGGGGTTATGGCGACTGCAAGGACAAGGCAAACTTGATGCGAGCGATGCTCCGCTCGCTTAAGATCGACGCCTATCCTGTCGCCATCTACTCGGGCGACCCGAGGTTTGTCCGCGAGGAATGGCCCAGCCCGCGGCAATTCAACCACGCCATCATTGCCATCCGCGTGAGCGACACGACGGACGCGCCGACGGTGATCAAGCACGCCACGCTTGGGCGGCTGATGATCTTTGATGCGACCGACCCTTACACGCCGGTCGGCGACCTGCCGGATGAACAGCAGGGCAGCTATGCCCTGATCGCGGCCGGGGCGGACGGCGGACTCGTAAAGATGCCGACGCTGCCGCCGGATGCGAATAAGCTCGAGCGCGAGGCCGACATCGTCGTCTCGCCGGAGGGAGCCGTTACCGGCAAGATCATGCAGAAGGCGACCGGCCAGGCCGCTACGTTCGAGCGTGCCCGCCTCCGCCGTTTCTCGGCCACGCAGTACCGCACGAGCCTCGAGGGCTGGCTGACAAGCCGCATCCCGGGCAGCACATTGACAAAGGCTGTGCCGAACGACCGCAGGGCGGAAAACCGCTTTGACCTGGATCTCGAGTTTTCTGCCGGCGGCTATGCGCAGATAATGCAGGGACGGCTGATGATGTTCAAGCCTGCTATGGTCGGACGTCTTGACCAATTTATGCCCGTCGACGGCAAACGGCATACGCCGATGGTCATCGACGCGAGCTCTTACGCCGAGACGATCAATATCAAGCTGCCCGCGGGCTTTACAGTTGACGAGATCCCCGACGGCGGCAAGGTCGAATCTGACTTTGGCGTATACACGTCGAAGTATGAGGTCACGGGCGACATGCTGCACTTCACACGCAGCCTTGTGCTGAAACGTGCCCTCGTGCCCGCGAAGGATTACGACGCGGTGGGCAAATTCTTCGGTGTGGTGCGCAACAGCGAGGCGTCGCCGGTGGTACTGGTCAGGAAATAAAAATTGAACAAAGTGAAAAAAGGCAGGGCCTGGCGGCCCTGCCTTTCCCTTGCCTACGCGAACGCGGTGGTCAATTTTTGGTGACCGGATTCCCGTCAACGTCGAGGTTCGTGATGGGATAACCGAGCTCGGCAAGCTTGGGTTCGATCAGTTTACGGTCGCCGACGATGACGATAGCCATCTTCGACGGATCGAGGTATTTCTGTGCAGCCATTTTAACATCATCGAGCGTGACGGCGTTAATACTGGCGATGTAGTCATTAAAATACGTGTCAGGCAGCCCGTAGGTCACGAGCGTGGCGAGCTGGTTCGAGATCGCTCCCGGCGTCTCAAATCCGCCCGGTGTCAGCCTGATCAGCCGCTGCTTGTAGTAATCAAGCTCCTTCTGAGTGATCGGCCGGTCGCCGCGAACGCCCTTGATCTCATTCATCAGTTCCCAGACGGCTTCTTTCGTAACGGCCGTCTGCATATCGCCGCCCGCACGGAAAGGGCCGGCCCCGCGGCGGAACATGAACGAGCTGTTCGCGCCGTACGTGTAACCTTTGTCCTCGCGAAGGTTCATCGAGATGCGTCCCGTAATGCCGCCGCCGAGGATGTTGTTCATCAGCAGTACTTTGAAATAGTCAGGATGCGACCGCTCGACGCCGACCTGGACGACGCTGACGACGGACTGTGCGGAATTTGGCCTGTCGACGATGTAGACACTTGTTTTGTCGAGCGGCTTGGCCTCAGCCAGCTCACGCGACGAGGCATCACCGGCCTTCCATCCAGCGAATGCAGAGTTGAGCTTTGCCTTGAGCGCGGCCTTGTCAAAGCTGCCCACGACGATCAGGACGGCGTTGTTCGGCCGGTATGTCGAGTTGTAATAGCCCACGAGATCGTCGCGCGTGAGCGCTTTGATCGTGGCCTCGGTGTCCGTACGGCCGTATGGATGATCGCCGTAGAGGACCTTGTTATAAACGACGTTGGCGATCGCGTTTGGATTCGCCTTTTGCTGTCGAAGTGAGACAAGCGAACGGGATTTGACCAACTCGACCTCTTTCGCCGGGAATGACGGGTTCTGAATTACGTCGGCATAAATGTCGATCGCCTTGTCGAGATTCTTGGTCAGCGTGCTGAGCGTGACGTTGGTCGAGTCATAGCCCGAGCCCGAGCCGATGCTGGCACCGATCAGCTGGAGCTGATTCGCGATGTCGGCCGCCGAGCGGGTCGGCGTTCCGTCGTCGATCAGTGTCGATACGGCGTCGGCCACGCCCGTACGATCATCGGGCTCGCTCGCCGAACCGGTCTTGAAGACCATATTCATCGACACCAGCGGCAGTTCACGATGCTCGACCATCCAAACCTCGAGGCCGTTGTCGAGCTTTGTTTTCTCGACCGGCGGCAGCGTCAGCTTAGGGTCAGGGCCCGGTTTTGGAAGCTTCGCGGCCTGCTCGGCGACCTTTTTGTCGTCCTTCTTCTCAGACTTGACCGATGTCGGTTTGTCGGCGGCGGTCGCGGTCCTCGCGGCCTCGCCTGTGCGCGGGACGTAACTCATCACGAGGCGGTTATCGCCGAGATAAGTTTTCGCTACACGCTGAACATCGGCGGCGGTGACCTTGCGATAGCGGTCAAGGTCGCTCTGGAACCAACTCGCCTTGCCTAGATAGCCCGAGTAAGCCGTCAACTGGCTTGCCTTTCCGAGGACCGTCTGAAGGCTGCTGATGGTGCCGTACTCGATCGTGTTCAAGGCACGCGACATCTCTTCCGCGGTCGGCGGCGCCGCTTTTATGCGGTCGAGTTCGGCGTCGATCTCTTTCTCGATATCGTCGAGCGACTTGTTAGGCCGCGCGGTCGCCTGTATCTGGAATGTGCCCGCGAGCTCATTCGTGCTATTGCCCGAGAATACGGTCTGGGCCATCTCCTTTGAATACACGAGATTGCTCTGCAGCCGCGAGGTGCGGCCGCTCGTCAGGATGAAGCTCAGGATGTCGAGGGCCGGCTCGTCCGGGGCGTATGCCCTCGGGCTGTGCCATACAAAATAGCGGCGGGCGAGCGGCACGTTGTCCTCGACCGTCGTGCGGATCTCTTTCTCGAGCTTCGGTATCTCGTTATTCGGCCGCTTGATATCGCCGCCGGGCTCGACCACGCCGAAGTACTTCTCGATCCAGCCCTTGGCCTGCTTCTCGTCAAAATCGCCCGAGACGACCAGTATTGTGTTCTTCGCCGTGTAGTATTGGCGGAAAAAGTCCTTAACGTCGTCCATCGACGCCGCCTGCAGGTCCTCGAGCGAGCCGATCGTGGTCCAGTTGTACGGATGCGGCTTCGGGAACATTATCTGCGCGATCTTCTCAGAAGCCGTGCCGTACGGCGGATTGTCGTAACGCTGGCGGCGTTCGTTCTTAACAACGTCGCGCTGGTTGTCGAGCTTTTCCTGCGTCATCGCGGGCAGCAGGTTCGCCAGCCGGTCGGCTTCCATGTAGAGGGCGAGCTCGAGGAAATTTGACGGGACGGTCTCGAAATACCACGTGCGGTCCACGTTCGTCGTACCGTTAACGATGCCGCCGGCCTCCTGCAGAGGCGTGAAATAATCTGAATCGTAATTCGCCGACCCCTGGAACATCATGTGCTCAAAAAGGTGTGCGAAGCCCGTGCGCCCCGTAACCTCGTTCTTTGACCCAACGTGATACCACGTGCCGACGGAGACGACCGGTGTGGACGTGTCGCGGTGAAGAATGACCCGAAGGCCGTTCTTTAGCTTGTATTCCTTAACATTTACGGGCGGGAGCTTATCGGCTTTTTGGGCAAAAAGCCCGAGCGGCATGAGCAGCAGGGCCGCTAGCATAACGATAGAGACAGATCGGTTTCGCATGAGATTCTCCTGAGATCTTGAAGTAAATACCAAAAGTCGGAACGGCATGCGGCGTTTGAACGCCCGGCCGTTCCGATTTTGTTTGATAGGTTCTACGCGATCTATATCGCGCGGGTTTCAACCTTGGCCAGGGCAGCGATCTTTTCGCGTTTTGAGACCACTACGCCGCCGTGCCGTTCGATCGTGATGGCGAACATCTGCGGGCCCGTGACCTGCAGCTTCGCGTTTATCGGCACTATGATCTCGCCGTCCGTCGTTACGTCAAAGATGCCGCCGTCGACGGGCGTCTTTTCGTCCTGGACCTTATCGAATATCCACAACTGGTAGCAATAGTCCGGAGCACCTTTTACGGGCAGTCCGCGGAACCGCATAAAGCCCGTCTGCTTGTCCTCGCTCCAAACGATGTCGCCCGAAATGTCCTTGATGTCCTTCACGTTGCCCGGGGCCCAATTCGCCTGAACGATCGTGCCGCCTGAGCGGAGAAGCTCTTCCCGCTGTTCAGCGAGTGTCAACGGCCTCGGTGACGGCTGAACCTGAGCCTGTTCTATCGGCTGCTGCACCGGGCGGAATTGCGTGAACCAGACGTTCAGCGCCAGCGCCACGCACGCCGCGGCAGCGGCGGCCCAGCCGAGCCAGCCGAACCAGCCGCCGGAAGACGTTTTTTCCTCGTATTCGGTGAATTTCGGTGCCGGCGGCCATGGATCAGCTGCCGCTGCTCCTGCTGGTGCCGCAGTTTCGGCTCCGACGCCGACGATGTATTTTGCGTCCTCAGCGATCTGTTCGCGAAGGTGTGCGGGCAGCGGTTCGCTCGTGTCGAGGCCGGCCATGCCGATGGCGGCGGCGGTCAGTTCGAGCGAGACCAATTCCCGCTCGACGACGGCCATATCAAACGCGTCAAGCTCGCGCTGCTCCGCCTCGTCGAGGCCGTAAAGAGCCTTTTTGGTCAGGAGGTCAAACAGCTTGTCTTGTTCTTCGCTGCTCATATCGATGCCTCCCTCGGTAGATCTTTTCCTAGTCCCAAATGCTCTCTGACCTGCAGCAGCCCCCGCCGCGCGTGGGTTTTGACCGTGCCCAGCGGCAGGCCCATCGCGTCGGAGATCTCCTGATGCGACATTCCCTGGATGATCGAGAGCCGCAGCACCTGCTGCTGCTCGGGCCGCAGATTCCGCATCGCCTCGGCCGCCTGCTGTGCCTCGATCGCCGTCTGAACGTCCTTGTCGGCACGCGTGAACGGCTCGAGCAGAACGTCGTCGAGCGAGTCCGCCGAGATCCGTCTCGCTGAATGCCTGATACGGTCGATGATCCGCCGGCGGGCGATCATCGCGATGAATGTCGCCTCCGACGCCTTAGACTCGTCAAAACGCCCCGCGTTCTTCCACACGTCAACAAATATCTCCTGCACCGCGTCCTCAGCGTCATCAGTATTGCGAAGCATCTTCCGCGCAATTGCCCAAACGAGCCCGCCATAGCGCGACATGCACTCTTCGACAGCGGACCTGTCGCCGGCGGCAATTCTATTCAGGATAGCTTCGGGCACTTATATTCGGTGTCGGGGTATTTGAATCTAAACTACCGTATCTTCCGGCTATCTACAAACATCGGGCCCTAGCCCTCACAAAATGGTTATTCGATTGACATCGGCCCTTAGATTCAGCAACGGTCAAATTAAAGTTCTGGCGCCAACGAAGTGTGCGTAGCACACGCCGATCATGATAGCTACAGGTGAAGTCCCGGCTTCCGGGACGGAACCTGTAGAACAAGAACAACATGAGCGAGCGTGTGTAACACGCGGAACCAAACACTCAACTCCACAGATACCGCTCGTCAAACTCGATCCCGTGCTTGGTCAACAGACCTTTGTATTCGTCCTCGAAGGTTTGTTTGCGATGGTGTTCCTTTTGGTCGCGGATATACTTGCGGACCTTACCGGCTGCTGATTCGCTGACTGTAAACGCTCCGTATCGCCGCTGCCACGAGAACTTCGGTTCAAGGCCCTGACGAACCCAGCGAGACGACCCTGCTTTTAACTCGCGCATGAAATCGGAGAATTTGATGTCGGCGCCGAGGCGAATAAGTAGGTGAACATGCTCAGGCATGCCGTTTATTTCCAGAACTATGCCGCCGCAGTTTCTGACGATGCCTGCGAGATAACCGTAGAGCTCAAGTTCCCAGGCGGCTCTGATGAATGGCATATGGTCCTTGGTGGCAAAGACGATATGGTAGAGGAAGTGCGTGTGCGACACGGTGTTTGTTACGCCTGTTACACAGGCTCAATGGAATAATATGCGACGTTCTACAGGTTCCGCCTTCGGCTTCACCTGTAGCTAACATAATTGTCGCGTGCTTCGCACGCTTTATTGAATGGTCAGCTCTATCGCCACGGCCGCGATAGGAGCGAGATTACAAAGAGCGTTATCGACGTCGCCGCGGACAGCAGGCAGAACTGGCAGAAGGCGTTGATGTAGGCGGCCTGTACGTAGATGAGCCAGCCGCTAAAGGCGGCCATGAAGAGGACCTGGACGGCAAAGAGGCGCCACATCAGACGGTTGCCGTATGCCGCGAGGATCGCTAGCGAGAACGCGACAAAATACGCCGCCGCGCCGTACAAGGCGAGCGGCAGGCCAAATAATTCGGCATAGGCGCTCGTTAGCACGGTCTCGCAGCCCTCGATCAGGCTGCACGGTACGGGCTCGGCCGTGTAATGGTGTGAGGTCAGGTAGATCGCGTCGCCGAGGCCGACGAGCGCGACAACAGCCGCGGCTGCGGGCCAAAATCGGCCCGGGGCGGCGGCTGTGTCGTCGATCTCAGGTTCGGGTGTCACGGCTGGCCCGCGGCCGAATTGGCGGGTGCCGCGGTATTCGAGTTGCCGGCCTCGCTGAGCTTCTTGAACTCGGCGTCGATCGCGGTCTTGAGCGAGGCCGACTGCATCTCGCCGAATTGGAACGGCATGCCGTTGATATAGAGCGTCGGCGTTGCGTTCACGCCGATCGCGCGGCCGCGGGCGAGGTCGGCGTCGACGCGCGATTTGGCTCCGAGTCCGGCCATGTCGGTCTCCCATTTCTCGACGTCCAAACCGATCTTTTGGGCGTATTCCTTCCACATCTGCTTGTAGGTCGGCGACGCGCTCCAGGCCTTTTGGTTCTGGAACAGCAGGTTCTGCATATCCCAGAACTTGCCCTGCATACCTGCCGCCTCGACGGCGACCGCGGCGTCATACGCCTTGTCGTGGGCGGGAATGGCGAGCGGGAAATTGCGGAATACGAATTTGATCTTCGTACCGTAATAGGCCTTGATCTCGTTCATCACCGGATGGGCCGCCGCGCATGAGCCGCACTGAAAATCCGCAAATTCCTCGAGCGTGACCAGCGCATTAGGCGAGCCGGCCATGTTGGGCGGATTCGCCCCCGGCGGAGCGCTCGCCGGTATCGTCGGCGGCTTTGGAATGCTCGAGCTCGAGTTCGTGTTCGAGTTCGTCTTGTTCGCGTTGTTCGCGGCAGTCGGCGATTTCGGCTTTGTCAGCAGATACCAGCCGGCCACGGCGCCCACCACGAGGACGAGGCCGATGATCAGCATCGGGGCGTTGCTCTTAGGTTGCGGTTTTTTGTTATCAGCCATATTTGAATAAATTCCGTTGGGGAAAATAGTAACAAATTCGCTGATAGATACGCACGCGCGTGCCCGTCAGTTCTCCACCTCGGCCTTGAGCCTCTCGACCCAAGCGAGAAACGAGTCCTCATAGACAAGGTAAGGCGAACGCAGGCTGCGCCGCGGCGCGGTCGCGAGGCGTCCATCCTCGCACCATTTGATCAAAGTTCGTCGGCAAGGCGTCGGGACGACGATCCTGTGCTTGCGGATGAGCCGCTCGATCTCTGCGAGGCGGAGAACCGGACGCGGCGATAAATCCAATGTTCGTTGTGTGTTGTTCATGGCTATAATGTGTCAAAAGCGTTGAATTTACCGCCCCTTGGCGGCCTCGGCATAGATCGCGGTCAGCACCGTAAGCACACCAAAACCCGCGATCTACGCAAAATCGGTAATTTTGTGAATTTACGGTAATTTTGTGCATTCTGCGTAATTTTGCGAATTTTAGCATTTCAATTTTTTGGGAATTGGTCTAGCTTTACGTTCATGCCGGGCGAGTTGTAAAGCGGCGAGGGAAATCTCGACTCATGAAAGGCTCGCCCTTCGTCCGGCTGTTTAATTTTATAGCACAGTAGAGTTGCATATGCAAGACACACATTCATTCTCAGAAACCGATAAACTCAAGGCTTTATCGATCATCAATATATTCGAGACCTCGCGGCCGATGGGCGACTACGCCGCCGTGGCCGTGCTCGACGACGGGGCCGGGATCTCGTACGGCGTCGCGCAGTTCACTCACCGCTCGGGTTCGCTCGCGGCAGTTATCGATGCTTATCTCGATACAAACTGCCCGGTCGGCCGCGACATTTTCCTCGAGATGCGCCCGCTGCTCGGGCAGCGTACGGACCTTGCGATCAGCCGCTTAGCCGCCCGGTCGCGTTTTAAAAGCGCTCTTCGCGCGGCCGCCGTGACCTCAGAAATGAAGGCCGCGCAGCGCGAGACGGCGTTTCGCCTTTATCTGCAGCCGGCGATCGATATCTGCGAGAAGCGCGGCTTTGCCCAGCCGCTCTCGCTCGCGGTCGTTTACGACGGCATCGTGCACGGCAGCTTTGACGCGATCGCCGCTAAGATCACCGCCGACAACGAAAAGGCGTGGATCATGTCCTACGTCCGCCGTCGTCACCTGTGGCTAACGAACATCGCGCGGCTCAAAAAGACGGCGTACCGCACGCGATTCTTTCTCGAACAACTGGCTATCGGCAACTGGGAATTAAGGCTGCCGGTGAATGTGCATGGCTATCGGCTAGCGACGCTGCCGCAGTCGGAACCACCTGTAGCAGCCAAGTCGGAACCACCTGCGGTAGCGGGTGGTTTAGGTGACGCGGGCGTCAAGGCAGCTGGTTCTGAGCCGCCGCAGCCAGTCGGCGATGTCGACGCAGCCCAAGTTCAACCACCCGCTTCCGCAGGTGGTTCTGACTGGACAGCCGCCGTCGAGCAATTCGACCGCGTCGACAACGCGATCAGCGGAGTCATTCGCCGCACCGACCGTGCGAAATCGCTCTGGACGACCGTCGGCGGCACGCTCTGGCAAGCCGCTTGGGCTGTATTCGGCTTCTTCGCCGGCCTGCCCCGCGAGGTCTGGATCGTCGTCGCTCTCATCGCCGCCATGCTGACGGTGCTTTATCTATACCGGCAAATAATCCTGGGACGCATCCGCGAATTGACTGCTGACTACTGACTACCGACCACTGACTACCGACCATGAGTGACACAAAGAACGCCCTACTAGCCTGGATCAGCTCGACGCCGACGCTCGCCGTCGCGGCTGACCCGATAACGATAATCTCAGCCATCGTCCTGCCGGTCGTGCTCTTCACCCTCGGCAAAACGGTCGATGTGCTGCTGCAAGTCTGGATAAGCAGACGGCGGAGCCGAGATGATGCGGGCTCTGCCCGCCGATGAGCGGAAAGGCTGTGCCTTTCCGTGAGCCGCCTCTCTTCTTTTGCGGCATGCCGCCGCCGGACGGAGGCAGAACCTCAAGAGTTTTTAGGGACCGAACGGTGAGCAGAGCTTCACCGGTCATCGGGCGGCAAAGCCGCAGGAAATGGGCGGAAACCCGACCGGTAGGGAGGGTGCCCGACAC
>CAZWSK010000061.1:0-13080 GCA_964636445.1 uncultured Chloracidobacterium sp. | reverse complement strand
ACGTAGCGATCTTCCGCCCGTCAGACGGCAACTGGTGGCTAAATCAAACGACCGCCGGAGTAACGGTACGGCAATTCGGAACCAGCGAAGATAGGCCGGTAACGGGAGTGTTCATTTATTAGAACGGGACTAGTTTTATCTTCGAGCGGCTCTGCCGCCCGATGAGCGGAAAGGCTCTGCCTTTCCGTCAACCTTCACGTTAGGTCCTGAGGCTCCGCCTCCCGTTCAGCGTCGCTTCCATTCGATCTCGCCGTCATCGAGTAGCAGCGGCTCATTTTCGATCGGCCGCCGGTGCCAGATCCGCGAACTCGAATACAAATATTCATCAGGATGCTCGACAAGCCCATCCTTGACCGGATTCTGATGTACGTAGCTAACCTTCTGCAAGAGGTTCTCCTCACTCGTCACCAGAAAGGTGTCGGCATGATGCTCCCAGACCGAGTACTTGTAACCGCGCTGCTTTTCGAATGAACTCAGCTTGGCCAGAGACTCCGCAAATTCATTTGCTTTGAGATGATCGAGGATCCGCTTTGCCGAGATCCCGTTGAGAAAGCGCAATATCTCAGACGGTTTCCGTTCGCCGCCGGTGAGGATGTGATAGTGCTCCGGCATGATCACATAAGCGAAGATGAAAAAGCCGGCCGACCTGCGAGCTTCATCGAATGCCAGTGCGAGGATCTGCTTAAGAGCGTCGGTCCGAAAGATAGGGAGACGGTCGTGAGCAACGGACGTAAAGAAATACGCGGGAGAATCGATCGAAATTCGGAACATAAGATGCGAGGCGTAGCCTCGCGAATTGTAGGGGAAGCCTTACGGAAAGGCAAAGCCTTTCCGCTCATCGGGCGGCGGAGCCGCAAGGGCTTTCGGATAAGCGAGTCGGAAACTCGAGAATTCTAGAAGAGCTAAGGAACAGCAGATTCCGCCTTGAACTGCTGGCTAACTATTTGCGGCTCTGCCGCCCGATTAGTGGAAAGGCTCTGCCTTTCCGACGGGCTCCCGACTAATCTTCCGAGGCTCCGACTCGCTTTTTCGGCTTCGCCGCCGGCGTCGTCTTCCTCATATCCAATATCAGCACGTTACCATCTATCTCAGGGTCGGTGAAGCGGATGGTTTCGGGGACGGTGAGGGCGAATTCCTGGAGGTAGCTGAAGGCCCGAACGACCCGGCCGCCGTGGCCGCTGCGTTTGAGGGCCGGATAGGCGTCCTCTTCGTCGCGAGCGGCCGGCTCGAGGCCGATGGAGTGGTTCGGCGGGTCCCACAGCATTATGAAAGCCTCGGGATCGCCGAGTTTGCTCAGCGTGTGCGCGGTCATAAAGATATGGCCTTCGGGGTTCATCGTGACGTAAAGGGCCGACCACCGGCCGCGAGCAGCTCCGCCGCTTTTAGATCTGATCCAGTTTCGTTTCATATGTAAGACAAAGTAATATAGAATCGAAACATTGTCAAGTGTGAAACGCCCGGCTGAGTCATGCCTCCACACCGTCGCGGTTCTGCCCGGAACGTTTACGCGACTATCGACCGCACGATCGCGTAAACAAAAATCCGATCATCCTCAGATGACCGGATCTTGGGATCGTTGCGAAAGCCCCATCTTCGGACTTTCGACCAATCTCGGGTTTATCTCTACCAATCTCAGGGAGTTCCTCTACCAAACAGGGGGGTTCACCTTCGACAAAGCGGTCAATGTCTCAATTCTTTTTCTTGACTTCGGCAGGGAGTTTTGACCGGGCGGCGATGATGTCCGTACACATGTCAAGCGAGGCCAGGATCGAGCCCTTTTCCGAGGCGTCGCCGGCTTTGTCGAGTTCGGCCCGGAGCAAGGGCTGATAGCGTTCGGCGGCCGCAGCGAGAATGCGGACGGCCTTAGGGAAGATATCGCCGTATTTCTTGGGTTTCTTATCGTCTGGGTCGACGACCATCGAGGACGGCCGCGCCGCGAGATTGTCGATATCGTCTATCGCCTTTTCGAGAATTCGCCGGATGTCCCAGTGCAGCTCGCGGCGCGAGCCTGTGGGCAGGGCTCCCCATTTGTCCGAGTGCTTGGCCGAGATCGGATCGCCGCCGGACTGCGCCCCAAGCGCGGCGAACCGCCGGTCGATGATCTGCGTGAGCAGCTTCATGCGGTTGTCGAGCTGCTGCACATCGCGGATCATTTCGATCTCTTCGGCAGTGAAATAATCGCGTTGAGCGGCTGCCGCCGCCGGCATCGCGCACAGAAACGCAAACGCCACGAAAGTAAATAAACTCAACGTCTTCATGGTTCTTTTTTCGACTTCGGGTCGTTGCCCGGCACTATCGTGTCACTGAACATCGGCTCGAGCGCGCGGGCCCGAGTGTCGCGAAGGTACTTTAGCAGGCTGTGAATATAGTGCTCGTATTCGAGAGGCACCTCGCGGCGGAGCGTTTCGAGCCGAGGCGTAAAGCCACGCAGCCCAAGCTCAAAGCGCTTATAGCCATCCAGCACCTTTCCGCGAGTTTCGTCCAGCTTATCGAGGTGGCCGATCACATGGTCCATTATTGCGTGAAACCCGCCCAGTTCGGTGTACATCACCGCGTGGTCGCCCGCCGCGGCAAGCCTTTCGGCACCGGCCAGCCGGTTCTCCATCAATTCCAGGGCGAGCTTCGTTCGGGCCTTTAAGTTCATTTTCGCGGCCAGTTGCTTGCGTTCTTCCTTTGAGAACGTCTTGAGCGGCGGCGGCGCGTCGTTGGGAGCGCCCGGCTGAGCCAGAGCGGCCATGCAGAAGGCGAAATTGATAAGGAATAGAAGGCCGGCGAGCCGTCCTAGTCGGCGGCCACTCTCCCTTTTCCATTCATCCTTCGGTCTGATCACTATCTTTTTCCCTTGCCCTCTTTTATCAGCTTTTCAACCTGCGGCAGCCGAAGCTTCACCTTCTCGATATCGGTCACGTCCCGGACCGGATCCGCCAAGCGAACATATTGCTGATAGTTTGCCAATGCATCGAGGTATTCACCAAGCTGGTCGTGAGAGATGCCCAGCAGGTAGTATGCGGTTGCTTCCTTCGGCTGTTTTTCTGTAAGCCAGCGAAATTCGACCTTTGCCTCGGCCCAGCGCTTAAGTTGAAATAATGCCGACCCGAGATTCGCATGTGCAGTGGCATGGTCCGGAGCGATCGTCACGATCCGCTTGAGCAGCGTAGCGGCCGCCTCGAACTGTTTTGCCTGAACAAGCGCGGCTCCGAAGCCGACGGCGTGATTAACGTTATCCGGCTCGGCTGCGCTTGCACGCCGGCAATAGTCGAGAGCCTTTTGAGGCTGGTCGCGCCGGTAAGAAACGCATAGCCGAGCGAGGAGGCTGACATTCTGCGGGTCAGTTTCGAGCAGCTTCTCAAGGTCGGCCGGCGAGGCCGACGATGCCTTCAACCGGAGCTTGAGTTCGATCGCGGCCCGGTCGTCAGGGATCTCGGAGAGGGCCTTAAGTGCCTCCGTGGTCTTGCCTTCCGTAGCCATTATCGCCGCGCCGAGATACTTCACCCTTACAGTGTCGCCGCCCGCCCCTCTGAGACGGTCAGCAAGCTCCTTGGCCTTCAGCAAATCGCCATCAGCGAGTGCGAATTCTGCCGCCTGCGAAAGAACGCTCCGGTTCTTTGGGTCTATCGCGAGGGCAGAGGCGAGGCTCCGACGGCTTTCAGCCTTGAGCCCAAGGGCCGACTCGAGGGCAGCTCGGGCGCCCCAGAGCGACGCGGTGGGATTTACCTTGCCTTCGGTCAGCGATGTTATCTGGTCGAGCAGCGGAATCAGCGCCGCCCGCGGGGCCTTTGCATTCAGGCGCAATTCAGTCAACGCCGAAAGGGCCAGCGAATTTTGCGGCTCGGCCTTGATCACCTTTTCGAGCATATGCTCGGCCTCGGCGGGAACTTTTGGGACGAGGAGCGACGCGAGGCTCGTCAACGAAAGCGTCCATTCGGGCCGAAGCTCGATCGCCCGGCGAAAGGCACGTTCCGCCTCGTCGTTCCTGCCGAGACTCATAAGGGCGGCTCCGCGCTGGTATTCCGCCTCGGGAAATTCAGGCACGAGCTCGATGGCCTTCGAATACTGTTCGATAGCCTCCACGAGTCTTCCTCGCTCGTGCAGTTCCTGGCCCACGTTAAAGATCGCAACCGGGTCGTCGTCAGTCTCTTCCACCTGCGCTGTGGCGGCAAACGCCATCAAGGCGAGCAGAAGCAGGAGAAGCGGCGATCGGCGGGAAAAGGACATTGTTAAGAAACGATTTTCCAGATAGTAACACTGGGCCCGACCGGGGAGAAGCGACAGCCCGGTTATCGTTTGCCTTAGGCGATACGGTAAGTTAAGATTTGGGTATTGGACGCGACGCAACTTTCTTTAGTTTCCATCCGGAAATGACCGCACCACTCAAACCGCGAAAATTCGTTGAACGGCCTCAGAAAAAAGGTCTGATGCAAACGCACGCTGATTTGTTGGTCGGAAAGCTCGCGCGCAGCCAATAAGGTGACTATTTATAACTATTTAAGAGAGAGTTAAGACATGGCAAACCCAATGGCCGATGAAATGCGGAGATTCCGCGGCAGCGATGAGAAGAACCCGTTCGAAGCAATGAGCGAGCGTTTCGACCGTGCCGCAAAACTATTAAACCTTGAAGAGGATCTATACGCCGTGATGCGCGTGCCGAGCCGGGAGATCAAGGTCTATATTCCGGTGCGAATGGACACGGGACATATTCAGGTGTTCGAAGGCTTCCGCGTGCAGCATAACTTCGCCCGCGGCCCCGCAAAAGGCGGCATCCGCTACGCTCCTGACGTCTCGCTCGACGAGGTCAAGGCCCTCTCGGCATGGATGACGTGGAAATGTGCCGTGGTGAACGTTCCCTTCGGCGGCGGCAAAGGCGGCATCATCTGCGATCCGAAGCAGATGTCCATCGGCGAGCTCGAGCGACTAACCCGACGCTATACTGCTGAACTGATTGACTTTATCGGCCCGGACAAGGACGTGCCCGCGCCGGACATGAATACGAATGAGCAGACAATGGCTTGGATCATGGACACGTTTTCCATGCATAGCCGTCACACCGTGACCGCCGTAGTAACCGGGAAGCCCGTGGCCCTGGGCGGAAGCCTAGGGCGGCGTGAGGCGACTGGACGTGGGGTCCTTATCAGCGTAAACGAGGCGATCAAGAAATTCGACCTAACGCCTGAAAAGACGAGCGTGGTGGTACAGGGCTCCGGAAATGTCGGCGGCATAGGAGCCGAGTTGATGCACGCCACAGGATACAAGGTGATCGCGATCTCGGATATTCACGGCGGTATCGTGAACACGAACGGGCTGGACATTCCGGCGGTTCTCGCATATCTCAACAAGAACAAATCGCTCGAGGGCTATCCTGAGGCAGATCCTATTGATAACAAGTCTCTACTGGAGATCGAATGTGACGTACTCGCTCCCTGTGCGACCGAGAATCAGATCACATCCGAGAACGCCGACCGCATCAAATGCAAGATCTTAGCGGAGGGGGCCAATGGTCCGACGACACCGAAGGCCGATAAGATACTGCACGACAAAGGGATCTTCGTTATTCCTGACATACTTGCGAACGCAGGCGGCGTAACGGTCTCTTATTTCGAATGGGTGCAGGACCGGATGGGTTACTTCTGGTCTGAGGCGGAGGTGAACGCGAGGCTCGAGGACAAGATGGTGGCAAGCTTCAACGAGCTTGTTCACTATGCCGAGAAGCACAATGTGGACTCGAGGACTGCTGCCTATATGCTGGCGATAGACCGTGTGGCTTACGACACCAGGATGCGCGGTATCTATGCCTGATCGAAGGGCGTAACCCTTTACTTTTTCTTGCTTTCGCGGCTTGTTTGAGCTAATGTCTAAGTGCGCGGAGTGATGAAAGTTTTTGTTGAGAAACGTTGACTTTCATACAATACTCCGATATAAATTTAGCGTAAGTTTCGAATTAGCCTTATTCTGGCCGTGTCATTATTGATAGGCTGCTTGGCAATGCTTAGAACAGTATGCGATTCAAATCGAAAGGGCTGCATGCTGAATCACGCATTGTGTATTGAAACAAATTTCTATTTTCGGCGGAGGAATATGATGAAACTCGCGAAAAGGGCGTATGTAATAACCCTAATATTGCTGGCGATGGCACTTATAGTGCCCGCCCAGATGTCTGAAAAGGATAACCGTAATACAACATCGACAGTGGGCACGGGCGGCGCAGTAGGCGGCCCGACCGGATTGTTTACTGTTTACGATGGCAAAACCCTGAGGAAGGGTGAGTTTACGCTTAGCCTTGCTGTTAGCAACTATGACCGCGACCCGGGTGATGTAGATATCACGTCGGTCCCGCTCAACTTCCAGGTCGGACTGCACGATCGGTTCGAACTGTTTTTTGGGACGGAGGCCTACCGCGGTGTACATGTGAGTTCCCCTCGGAACCTTTCGGGATTTTATCTTCCCAATTCGCAGTTTCGTATAGACGGCGTGCTGCAGAGTGCTCCGGCGATCGTGCTCGCACCCAGCGGTCCGGGTAATGGCCCGTTTGAGGGAGCTACGATCTATCGCCCGACAGGCATGCCTTTCGCGAGCTTCCCGTTCATCAACGCGAATGCCGGAACTTATGGGCTCCAGTTCCCGTTCTTTTCGGGACCACTTTTCGGTTATCCGGCAAGCACGAACGCCCTGCTTAGTGCTGTCCCGTCCGGCGGAGGAGCCGATAACTTCCCCGGAATCGGGTCGCCGTTTGGCAGCATTCTTCCGGGCGTGGTCTTCTCGACACGTCAGCTGGTAACCGCCACTGGCGCTCCGGCAGGCGAGGGCCCGCTCGGCTTTACCGTCGCTCCGACGTATATCGCCGACGCACCGTTCATCAACCGCACTTGGGGCCAATCGGCGTTCAACTCCGCTGATGTCGGTTTCAAATGGCGCTTCAACGATCCGGACGATGCGATCGGCTACGGCCTCGTCGGTTTCTATCGCTGGTACTGGGACAAGGCTACGGATCCTGCAGGATTTAACCAGATGCAGCGCGGTGCAGGCCCCGGCGGCAATAAAGGTGACATAGGCGCCTCGATCTTCGCAGACGCTCGCCTCGCCACTTGGGTGAACATGTCGGCTAACGTGTCGTACATCTACACAACGAAGACAAAGGGCACGTTTGGCGGAACGGACTATATCATGCTTGACCGCCCGGATGAGCTTTCAGGTGCCATCGCTCTGGATTTCCCGGTTAACAAGCACTTCCAGCCTATTGCGGAATTCCGTACGACCCGATACGTCGGCGGCCGTACGCCGAACGCTCTCGAGCGAAACCCGGCCGACGCGATCCTCGGTTTTCGTGCATATCCGCGTCGCTGGTGGGGCTTTGGTCTTGCTTACCGCCTGAACGTGAATCAGCAGGATCGTGACAGCTTCCGCGACGACCAGCATGCTGCTACGGTGTTCGTCCCGTGCTCACCGGGCAGCCCGACGAGCTGCCAGCCGACGACGCTTGTGACGAATTACAGCGGCCCGCCGCGCGGATTCCGAACTTCAACGGACCCGAACGGCTATATCGCTCAGCTTTGGATCGGAAAACGCAACGAGCGTAAAGGTGAGGTCCCGAATCAGGCCCCGTCGGTCAACAGCGTCGACCTCAGCGACACCGTTATCACTCTGCCGTGCCCTGCGGGGACGAAGTCAACCTCCGGGCAGTGCAATGATAACCGGACCATCGAGGTTCGAACGAGTGCGAGTGATCCTGAGAATGACGTGCTTACCTACAATTACACCGTTTCTGGCGGACGTATCGTGGGAACCGGCGCGAACGTCCAGTGGGATCTCAGCACGGCCCAGCCGGGCACGTACACTATCACCACGGGCGTGGACGATGGATGCGGCGTTTGCGGAAAGACCGAAACCAAGACCATCCGTGTCGAAGAGTGTGCGGATTGCAAGCAGCTTTGTGACTGTCCGCCGGGTCCGAGTGTTACCGGTCCTGCTGGCGTCACGAACCCGGGCGACACGATGACGTTTACGGCCAACTGGAGCGGCGAGGGATCATACACCTGGACCGTCTCGGCAGGTACCATCGAGTCCGGCCAGGGGACGTCGAGCATCGTCGTGAGAACGACCGAAGACATGGCGGGCAGCAACGTAACGGCTACCGTTGAGGTCGGCGGTACAGATCCGGCATGTAACTGTGTCACCACCGCAAGCGAAACCGCAGGTGTCGCGACGCGTCCGGAAGCCACGATCACGGATGAATTCGGAAGCGCACCTGACGATGACGTTAAGGCTCGCGTGGATAACTTCTTTATCCAGTTGAACTCGAATCCGTCGGCACAGGGCTACATCATCAACTATGGAACGCCGGCTCAGATCCGTGCCCGACGGGCCCAGATCATGAAGGCCATCAACTTCCGTAAATATGATCAAAGCCGTGTGACCTTCATCGACGGTCCGAATACCGGAACAGGTGTTAACACCAAGTTCTACGTTGTTCCGGCCGGTGCTGAGAGTCCGACTCCGTAATAACGCTTCGCTTCGATGAGGCGAACATGACAATGGCCGGAGCATTTCAAATGCTCCGGCCATTTTTTCTTCTATTTCGAGCACAGTTTGTGTAAGATAGGTAGAGACAAACGGGTGCAAACCCAAACCAACTCCGCAATCATCAAACGTGTGTCGGCGAGGCTCCGATCGCCTCAAGCCGTCTCGCCTAGTAAAAAGGGACCAGATCATTATGCTGCTGCAGTTTCGGCGTTCAAGAGTTTTAAGCTTCCTTTTGTTGTTCCTGCTTACCGCCCCGATGCGCGTCATTTTGGGCGACGTGCACGGAGAGCCCGGGCCCGTCGGCGGGTTTGGCGACTGGGAGGTCGTCGGGCCGACCGGCGGTGACGTTCGCGTTATCACGATAGACCCGCGAGACAAAGATCGCTTGTATATCAGCACTCTCGACGGCCAGATCCACAGGTCGACCAATGGCGGCCGTTCGTGGCAGCTGCTGGTCAATCTCGATGAGCCGGAATTGGTGCTCGATCAGCTGTTCGTCGATTCACGTGACTCGCAGCTGATCTATGCATCCGGCCATAGGCACAAGGCGCCCGGCGGGTTCTTCCGCTCAACCGACGGAGGCTTGACCTGGAAAGAGTCAAAGGACCTCCATCGCGAATCGATCCACGCAATGACGCAATCGCCTGTCGATCCCAAGGTGCTGCTCGCCGGTACGATCAACGGTGTGTGGATGTCAAAGAACTCCGGTGAGGACTGGCAAAAGATCACCTCGCCCTCGATGCCGGTGAATATTGATTCACTCGCTATGGATCCACGGAACACCAGCACTATGTACGCCGGCACTTGGTGGCGCGCGTATAAGACGACTGACGCGGGCAAGAACTGGCGATTGATCAAGAACGGTATGATCGATGACTCTGATGTTTTCGCGATCACCCTGAACCCAAAGAACCCCGAGCACATTATTGCGTCAGCCTGCAGCGGCATCTACGAATCGGTTAACGGCGGTGAAAGGTGGGCTAAGATCCAGGGCATCCCGTCGCAGTCCAGACGGACGCGCGACATCGTTCAGCATCCGACCATCCCCGGTACCGTCTATGCCGGAACGACAGAAGGTTTCTGGATGTCGACGAACGGGGGCAAAAGCTGGGCTATGACCACGCAGCGTAATCTCGAGGTAAATTCCATCGCGGTTCACCCGGACGAACCCAACCGTGTTTTTATCGGGACCAATAACTACGGCGTAATGGTCTCGAATGACGGCGGGCGAAATTTCGTGCAGACGAACGAGGGATTTACCAGCAGATTCACTTACTCAGTAACGCCGGATATCCAACAGCCGAGCCGCCTTTATGCGGCAACTCACAACACCGCGACGGGCGGCGGGTTTTTCTTTGTCAGCAATGACAGCGGCCGCACTTGGCAGCAGGCCCGCAACCTGGACGTCAGCCGTGTTCGGGCGTTCGTTCTTCGACAAGACCACAACAACCCGAACGAAATGTATTTAGGTACGAATGTCGGATTGTTCCGTTCCATGGACCGCGGTCTGTCCTGGGCTCAGCTGATCGCTCCGAAGAAGCCCGTGAAAAAGGCACCCGTTCGGAAGCGAGGGGTTAAAAAGACAGCCGCCGTTACACCTAAACTACCTGCGGCACCCCCCGCTCCGGTCCTGCTTCCGGCGATAACATCAACGGTTAAGGTTCTGGAATTTCTTCCCGGCGGCGGTCTTCTCGCGGGAACCGATAAGGGCCTCTACCGCAGCATTGATGTCACAAAGGGTTGGGAGAAGCTCAACTTTGGCCCCGGTTTGAGTGAGAATGTCTTTGCTGTGCATGTCTCGGCTGCACGTCCAACGACAATATGGGCCGGAACTGCTACCTCGGGTGTTCTCGTTTCTAAAGATAATGGGAAGACATGGACGAGAACCGGAGGCGCCGTAGATAACATACCCGTCAGCTCGATCGCGTCAGATCCGACTCGGCCCGATTATGTCTACGTGGGAACTACGCAGACGTTTTACCTAAGCCGGGACAACGGGGCTACATGGATGCGGCGGGGCGGCAACCTGACGCTCGGTAACTTTACGAGCATATTGATCAATCCAAATGATCCGGACGAGGTTTTGATCGCGAGTTCGCTCGATACCGATGGCGGAGTTTATCTTTCGACTGACGCCGGCATGCGGTGGAAACGCGTCGATTCAAAGGACATGAAACTTCCGAGCCGTCGGGTATGGTCTATGGCGTTCGACCCGCAGGATTCTAACCGGATCTACGCGGGCTCGCATTCGTCCGGCGTTTATCGTATAGAGCGTCCGGACACGAGGGCTGCGGGAAACTAGTCTCGAAACCTCGCTCTCTTTACTGATGCGGCCGCCGGTGCGGCCGCTTTTTTTTGTGATTTGGAACTTATTAGGTGCGGCTTCTATAATTTGATGAATAGGAGCCACACAACTTGAAGCAAGAGACCGCCTTCGCGTCGGATCACAATCACGTCAAAATGCAGGTGACGAATTTGCCGTTCTCCGACATTCCCGGGCAGTCGCGGTTATTTCTCGAATACCTTGATAATCCATCCGCAGTGAGCGAGTTCTATCCGGATCTTGCCTTTTTTCGAGCCGATCCGCGTGCGTACGCGGGGCGTGTTCTGGACCATTACGAGATGGATCGGGCCCGACTGTGCGACGTGTTGATGGAGATCAACAGTGGTGGCGGGTCCTCCGTGGTATCTAGCATAGATGCCTTACGGCGTCCCGACACCGTCGCTATCGTTACCGGCCAGCAGGCGGGGTTATTCACCGGTCCGCTCTACACGATCTACAAGGCGATCTCCGCGGTCAAGTTTGCGGCGGAGTTGACGGCTAGCGGCATTACAGCAGTTCCTGTTTTCTGGGCAGCAACAGAAGATCACGACATGGATGAGGTCGCGACTACGCGCTTCGTGGACAGAGAGGACCTGATCAGGGAGATAGAGTATCGCCCTTCGACTTACGTGAATGAGGCCCCGGTGGGATCAGCTGTCCTGGACCGCAGCATTGACGACGTGGTGCGGGTGATGTTCTCACAGCTTCCGAACACTGACTTCTCCCGAGGCTTACGCGAGCTCGTCGCGGAAGCGTACCGGGACGGGATAGGATACGGCGCTGCCTTTACCGCAATGATGTCGCGGCTGTTTTCAGACTACGGCATGGTGATGATCGACCCGATGCACGCCGAAGTTAAACGATTGGCCGCCCCGGCTTATCTCCGGGGCGTCGAACGGTCTGATGAGATGGTGGCGGCCATCCGCAAACGGACCGCTAAGCTCGAAGCGCGCGGATTTCACGCACAGGTCTTGGTCGAGGAAGGGCATTTCCCGCTCTTTTGGCATGATGAGGACGGCCGCAGGCGCGCGTTGCGGCAGGTCGGCCCCGACACTTTCCGGGCAAGGTACGACCGCCGGGAATTTACACGTGATCAACTGTCCGCCATCGCCGCGACCGATCCCGAAAAGCTCAGCCCTAATGTGATGCTCCGTGCCGTGGTGCAGGACCATCTCCTGCCGACTCTTTGCTATTTTGGCGGAGCCGCCGAGGTGGCATATTTCGCTCAGAACAGTGCGGCATATGAAACACTCGGACGGCCCGTAACGCCCGTCATCCATCGCCAGAGTTTTACAATAATGGAGCCGCGGCACAGCCGGGCGATGGCGAAAATGAATCTGGCGTTCCGCGATCTATTCGATGGCAAAGAGGCGGTGTCGCTCAAGCTCGGACAGGATCTCAACGGCGGCGAGAATCCACGGACATTCGCGGAGGTTGAGGAGGTCGTTAATACGCAACTCAACCGGCTCGATCAGTTGCTGTCGACGGAAGATCCTACATTAGCGGCAAACCTGGCGACCCGCCGCCGAAAGATCATCTATCACATCGCCGCCCTCAGGCGTAAAGCGCTGCTCTCAGCAGTCCGGAGAGACGAAACGGCAGAGCGCAGGCTCGATAGCCTATTCGCGAACCTTCTACCGGATGGTGCCTTGCAGGAACGCTCGCTCAACGTCCTTGTTTACCTGAATAAATTCGGCCCTGGTTTTATCGACTGGCTATATGATGCCGCGGACCTAAACGACGGTGGGCATCGAATTATCGAGCTCTGATATGAACAAGATCCGCGTCCTGCCCGATAATCTCGCGAACCAGATCGCCGCCGGCGAGGTGGTCGAGCGGCCCGCGTCTGTCGTCAAAGAACTGGTCGAAAACGCGATCGACGCCGACGCGACGCGGCTGTCTATCGAGATCGAACTCGGCGGCCGCCGCCTAATGCGGATCACGGATGACGGCGAAGGGATGACTCGGGACGACGCTGTCCTCGCATTCGAACGCCACGCAACGTCAAAGATCCGCTCGCTCGAGGACCTCGCTGCGATCGGGACGCTTGGGTTTCGGGGCGAGGCGTTAGCATCGATCGCCTCAGTCGCGAAGGTCGAACTGTTGACAAAGACGGATGCCGACGACATAGCTACCCGCGTCGTCGTGGAGGGCGGCCGGCTCAGCGATGTGAAGGACGCCGCCCGCGACCGCGGGACGACCATCGCCGTGCGTGACCTATTTTTCAACACGCCTGCCCGCCG
>CAZWSK010000060.1:0-13098 GCA_964636445.1 uncultured Chloracidobacterium sp. | reverse complement strand
TTGACGCGATCTTTAGCAGGAAAAAACAGATCAGGCCCGCCTGCAGGGCGGCGATGAACATTCCCGGCATGTCCGAGATCATTCCGATCTTTTTCAATGCCGCGAAGGGGACCATCGACAGCACGCTGCCGAGCGGAAAGACCGAGTAGTAGAATCCCTCGAAAGGAACGAATTCGTTAAGCCAGGTCGGTTGCGGCTCGGTAAACGCGATGCGGCCATTCAACAGATTGCCCGCGACGCGAAATGTGTAGTCGTAAAAACTTTGCGGCCGCGGGTTTGAGAAGTAGTAAACAACGGCGGCCGCGAACGATATCATCGCTGCCGTTCGTGTGGAAACCGCATTGTTTACTCGCGGCCTTACCGTCCTCTTCGCTTTTTTCTTTGTCGTCACTCGCCCGTCGATGATGCCGTCCCTCCTCGTCTCGGTTACTGAACAGTGCCGGAGGGGAGGCAATAAAGACGTCAGACCGCGTATATCTTCAGTTTGAATTCGTCATTGGCGATATAAATTTCGGGCTTGCGGCCTGAGAAACGCAGCGACTGTTTCAGGACCATCGGCAGGCCGCCGTGCGGGGCATTCACGCCGTACTCGCGGCGGGTAAATATCGACGTCGTCTGCGGGTTTATCCTCTGCGTAATGCCGTACCGGATCGCTCGGGCAGCGGGCGGTGAAAATCCCATCGTGCGCCGCGGATTTATGACCTCGATCGCGCCGTCATAAATGTTCATCCGCGTGCGGATCTCCCGCAGAGCCAGGTCGCGATGGCATAGCGCGTTAATTATGGCCTCTGAGACCGAGTACACGTGATATCGCCCGCGAGGTTTCGCGACCGGATCGCTCACCAACGCCAGCTTTCGTTTGGGCGGATCTTTGGCAAGGTCAACGTAACGCTGTACGAACTGCATGATCGTCTCGTACTGCGTGTGCAGGTTGCCCTTGGCCTCGACGGCCTCGATGAGTTGGGCCGAGCCGTTGTCGCCGGAAAATCGGGCGACCGTGACGTTCGACCTGGGAAGCAGCTCGGCGACGCGGTCGTTCTTGCCGAAGAGCAGCAGCGCAGCCACAGTAGGGAAGAACTGATCGCCCTGTCCGATGGCGAGCATCAGGTCCTTTCGCAGGAAATCGCTCGTTGAGTAGAGCGTACGATTTGGGGCCTCGGTCTCAAAGGCGTTTGCGAAAGACCACAGCAGTGCGTCGTCAAAATCCTGCTCAGTCACCGTTTGCAGCGGAATATTCTCAAAACCAAGGGGGCGCAGCTCGTCGAGCCATTGTGAGAGCTCGTCGCGGGCGACCTCGCGTTTCTCGGAGCCGAAACGCATATAAAAGCGGCCGTCTCGCGTTCGATAGGGCCGTTTTCGGCCGTCGACGTCGAGGGCGACGATGCGTTTGCCGCTGTCAAAGGCGATCGTGTCGATCATCGGCACGACGGGCGGCGTGATCTCTTCGCGGCAAATGCGCGTGAGTTCCTGAACGACCCATTCCGGATTGGCCACGCCCTCGATGCGAAGCTGATCGTTGACGCCGAAGATGATCGTGCCGCCGTCGGTATTCGCCAGGGCGACGATGCCCTGAGTGATGCGTTCGGGGTTTGAGAGCTTTACCTTAAGCTCGAGGTACGTGTCCTCGCCGCCGCGAATAAGCCGCAACAGCTCGGTGCGCGTCGTCGATTGCAGCGGTTGATTATGAAGGTATTCCTGGAAGGAATGATCGGCCGAGGCGTCGTGCGAGCGTGAATGGCGATAGCGTCTTCTCGGCATAGCTTTTCAGTTGGAGGACGGCTGCGGTCGAAGGAGGCCGGCCACTTTATGTCAAAACCGCGTAACATCCCAATTGAATCACTGAACACGGTAAATGTAAACGTTCATGATCGGCGAGAGCTGTGAACACAGGCTTGGCCGCGGCGTGACAGCCTCGATCTCAGAGCCATCAAGACCATCAGGAGCGTCACCGGACCGGCCAGAACCATCGACGCCGCCATCAAGAACATGATGCTCTCCATCAAAACCATCGACGAGCCATCCGCGTTTTTGCTATGACCATCAAGAACATCGAGATCGTCAACATTGCGAGGAATGCGATCGAGAGGCCGGAAGCGAGAAATGACCTCCGGAACCGGCCGCGGGGCTGACCCGGGCCGAAAGTTGAGCATTTTCTCTCGAAAACACCTTCGACCAATCACGCGAATATCTCTACCAAAGGGCATGTTTCACCCGCGACAAAGGCCAAAGACCTTTGCGCAATAGGGGTGTTTTCCTCGACAAATACTGGGTTTTGGCAAAATGTGAAACGTTTCACACTCAAAATGTGAAACGTTTCACATTTTTTCCACAGGCTGAAAAGTTTTCCCCCAAAACCGAGAAGATCGTATGGCCTGAGGATCTCGCGGGGTTGGCAAATGAGTGCAACTAATTTAAAATAAAACTTTTCTAATTGACACCTCACTGAATTCTGCCGTCGCGTTCCCTGACCGCGGGCGATGGTCTTGTGTGCGGTGTCCAAAAACCTCTGAGGTATATAAATGAAAGCTAAGAACCGTTCGACCTTTGGCCGCAGTATCGTCTTGACCGTGGCTGTACTCGCTTTGATCACGGGCCTCATCGCTCTGCCGTACCAGTTTGCGGCGAGCGCCGCCGGCGACGGCGGTAAGGGCCTTTTCCCTGTAACCACGAGCCACGAGGCGGATCTCCCATATTACGATATTCGCACTGATGCTGGTGCGGCCGCGTCGGCATTCATGGCCCGTGCTCGTGCCGGCTCAGCGGTAGATGCGAGCCGCGTGGCGGATATCCGCGACCGATTCGCTCGCGGCGAGGACGCCCTCCGTGCACGCGTGCCGAAGCTGGTGGTGGAGTATAACCACGACATCCGCACACCTGAGGTGATCGGGACTGACGTGTGGGGCGAGCAGATCGAGTATCTCGCCGACCGTTCAGGCGGATCGCGTGCCAGCACGCTACGCGGCTTTATCCAGCAAAATAACGAGCTGATCGGGTTGACGGACGCGCAGGCGGGCGAACTCCAGGTCACCGCCGACTACACAAACCCAGACGGCAAGCTTTCATTCGCGCATCTCGAACAGTTTATCAACGACATTCCGGTGTTCCGCGGTGAGATCAAGGCCGGTTTTGGCGTGAACGGCCAAATGTTCCGGGTGATCAATAACCTCGCCCCCGGCCTCGACCAGGCACGGTTGTCAAGCAGCTTCGGCGACCCGTCGGCCGCGGTCAGGGCAGCGGCGGGACACATCGGCTATGAGCTGAAGGACACCGAACTCGCTATGGATCGGACGCGAAGCACCGACAGCAAGGTCTATTTCGGTGCCGGCGAGTATGCTCCGCACGCAGAGAAATTCTACTTCCCGACCGAGCCCGGTGTCGCACGCGCCGCATGGCGGGTGTTCATCGATAAAGGCATAGCGGCGTATATGATGGTGATCGATGCGGAGACCGGCACGCTGCTTTGGCGGAAGAACCTCGTCGAGGACCAGACGCAGACCGCGACGTACAACGTCTACGTGAATCCGGACTCGCTGCTCGATACGGCCGAGAACCCAAATCCCTTTACGCCGGGACCGACCTCGCCGAACGGACAGCAGGGCGCGCCGATCGCACGCGTCAGCCGCACGCTGATCGCCAATGAGGGGCCGCTGGCATTCAATAACCTGGGATGGATGACCGATAACTCAGGCCCCGCGGGGTGCCCGACGTGCGGCTGGACAGACGGCAACAACGTCGAGGCCGGGTTGAACATCGTCGCGCCGGACGACGTCGATGCTCCGGTCGCGGGTGTGAACCGTGTGTTTAACTTTAACTACAATCCCCCGCCGGGAATGCCGCCGCCGCCGGATTCGATCTTTGGGACGGAAGCGCGCAACGGCATCGTCACGCACCTCTTTTACACGACAAACCGCTATCACGATCTGATGTACCAGATCGGTTTTACCGAGGCGGCGAGGAACTTTCAGAACGACAACTTTGGCCGCGGCGGGATCGGGTTTGACCGTATTCGTGCTCAGGCCCAGGATTTTGCCGGAACGAACAACGCTAACTTCCTGACACCCTCCGACGGCCAGCGAGGCCGTATGCGCATGTACGTATTTACGCAGAATCCGCAGCGTGACGGCTCGCTCGATTCCGAGATCGTGGTCCACGAACTGACGCACGGAACGTCAAACCGCCTGCACGGCAACGCGTCGGGACTCGGTACCGATCGTTCGCGGGGTATGGGTGAGGGCTGGTCCGATTTCTATGCACTCTCGACCATGTCGCAGGCTTCAGATCCGGCGGGCGGCGTTTACGCGATGGCCTCCTATTCGACCATCGGTGTGTTTGCGGGAGCCAACAATGCGTATTACGGCATCCGGCGGTTTCCGTACGCTCTTTATTCGTCGACCGGCGGGCCGAACAACCGGCCTTTCAACCCGCTGACAGCGGCAGACGTCAATCCTGACTGCGTCATCACTGATGGAGCTTACGCGGCGAACGGCGGTAACGCGTGTAACCAGGTCCACAATATGGGAGAGGTCTGGTCGTCGCTTCTCTTCGAGGTGCGTGCGAAGTTCATCGCCCGCCTCGGCTTTGATCCGGGGAACAAGCGGCAGCTCCAGTTCGTGACCGACGGCATGAAGCTCGCTCCGTTCAACCCGAATATGGTCCAGGAGCGTGATTCGATCATAGCGGCCTCACTAGCGTCGTCATTTGGTGCTGAGGCCCAGGCCGACGCAGACGACATTCGCGAGGGTTTCCGCATTCGCGGCCTTGGGTTTGCGGCCACGGACAACTCGGCCACCGTCGCGGAATCGTTCATCCGGCCTAACGCGACGTATGTTCAGCCGTTCTCAGTGAGCGACACCCCGGGCGACAACGACGGGTTTCCTGAGCCGGGCGAGCCCGTGCTTCTTAACGTCTCGGTCCGAAACCCGACCAACGCGCCTGTCACCAACGTAACGGTAAGCGTGCCGGGCGGCGGCAGCGTGAATTATGGGACGATCGGCCCGAATATTACCGAGTCGCGACAGGTCCCGTACACTGTGCCCGCCGGGTCGCCGTGCGGCAGCCTGGAGTCGATCACGATCAACATCACGAGCGACGCCGGGCAGCAGATACCGTTTGAACAGGAGTTCAGGCTGGGTGTGCCCGAGGCTCCGATTACCTTCTCGAATACGACCGAGGTCACGATCCCGAACGGTGCTCCGACGACCACAAACGGTACGGCTTCGGTCTATCCGAGCCAGATCGCCGTTTCGGGCGTGACGGGAGCTCGGACGATCAAGGTGCAGCTCCACGGCCTGTCGCATACGACTCCGGCCGACATCGATATGCTCTTGGTCGGACCCTCGACCTCGCAGAAGATGGAGATAATGTCCGACCAGGGCGGGCCGAATCTGGTCACCAACGTGAACCTATCACTGCTTGATTCCGCGCTGACCGCGCTTCCGACGGTACTGACGTCAGGTGAGTATCGTCCGACGGCGGACGTCGGCCAGGATTCGTTCCCTGCACCTGCTCCTCCGCCGGTATTCCAATTGCCGGCTCCGGGCGGTACGGCCACGCTGGGTTCTGTTTTCGGTTCGAACGGCGCGACCATGAACGGGAACTGGAGGCTCTTTATCGTAGATGATGCTGCCGGCAACGTCGGGTCGCTGGCAGGCGGATGGTCGATAACGTTTGAGTCTGCGGACTATTCGTGCCAATTGGGAAACCCGACGCCGACCCCGACTCCGAGCCCGACGCCTACGCCTACGCCAACCCCAACCCCCACGCCGACACCAGTGACGCCGACGCCGACGCCGAGTCCGAGCCCGAGCGCTTCCCCCACACCCGGGTACGTACGCGGCGACTATGACGGTGACAATAAAACGGACCTTACGGTCTGGCGGCCGTCCGCATTTGTGGCTCCGAATGACAACCTGAGCGCGTTTTATACCTTCAGGTCGACTGACGGCAGCTTCTTTGGTATCCAGTTCGGAAATACGGGCGACGTAGCCATCGCGGGCGATTTCGACGGCGATAGCAAGACGGACTTCGGCGTATCGCGATTTACTAGCGGCGACGGTGTCGATCTCGTTTATCTCGAAAGTTCGACGAATACCGCTAAGTTCCCGGTCTGGGGCAATGCGGGGGACGTCTTTGTTACCGGTGACTATGACGGTGACAAAAAGACCGATGTGATGGCATGGCGGCCGAGTGACGGCACCTGGTACATCGTCAATTCCAGCGGCGCGAATGGCGGATTCAGCTTTATCCAGCACGGACAGAGCCTGGACAAACCGTTTGCGATGGACACGGACGGCGACGGCAAGGACAATCTCGTCTATTTCCGTCCGCAGACAGGCGACTGGGTCGTAAGGAACAACGACGGCACCACGACGACCACCAATTTCGGCGTCTCGACCGACATTGCAGTGCCCGCCGATTACGACGGAGACGGCAAGGAGGACATCGCGGTATTCCGTGACGGATTGTGGGTCGTGAAGGCGAGTTCGACCGGGGACGTCGAATTTCTCGGTTTCGGCCTGCCCGGCGATATTCCGGTGCCGGGGGATTACGACGGGAACGGTCAGTACGACCGCGCTGTTTATAGGGAAGGTATTTGGCATATCTTCAGCTCTACGACGGGCTATCGAGGCGTTCAATTTGGAGCGCCGACGGATACGCCCATGCCAAAGGCCTACATCCCGTAGAAGGTTAGTTCAGAACCGGGAGCGGCAGCGACGGGATCCCTGATGCGCACGTTTGACGTGAGTGTCAAGGATCCAGTCGCTACCGCTCCCGGTTCTGATTTGAGTGCTCTCGTGAAGTAAACTAGCATTTTGCTTAACGCATCAGTGTTTTTATGTTCAAGCAGATCGGAATTCTGACGGGTGGCGGCGATGCGCCGGGGTTGAACGCGGCGATAAGGGCGTGTGTCAGGACGGCGATCGGCGAATTTGGAATGACGTGCATCGGCATCGAGGACAGCTTTGAGGGCATCCTGGGCGAGACGCACACGCTCAAGCTGACAACCCAGTCGGTCAGTGGGATCCTGCCTCGCGGCGGTACTATCCTCGGTACCAGGAACAAGGGAAGCTTCGTCAAAATGGTCGACGGCAAGCCCTCTTACGCCGAACTTCCCATCGGCGAAGCGCTGGCAAACCTCGACATTCTCGGCATCGAGGCCCTGATCGCGATCGGTGGCGAAGGGACGCTATCTATAGCCGAACAGTTTCACAAGCGCGGTTTCCCGGTCATCGGCGTGCCGAAAACGATCGACAACGATCTGGCAGCGACAGAACTGACGTTCGGGTTTATGACCGCGATCGATATCGCGACCGAGGCGCTCGACAGGCTGCATACGACAGCAGCTTCGCACGACCGCGTGATGGTGCTCGAGGTTATGGGCCGAAATACCGGCTGGATCGCGATGCACGCGGGGCTCGCAGGCAGTGCCGACGTGATACTGATACCGGAGATTCCGTTTTCGTTCGATGCGATCATGCGAAAAGTGAAGGCGCGCGAGTATTCGGGTTCCAGGTTCACGAATATCGTCGTCGCCGAAGGCGCGGTCGAGGTCGGCAAGTCGGAGATCTATCAGGACTCGAAAGAGATGCGTCTGGGCGGCGTCGGCATCTATGTAAGCCGCCGTATAGAGGAACTCACAGGGAAGGAATCACGTTGCGTCGTACTCGGCCATCTGCAGCGTGGAGGCAGTCCGAACGCGTTCGATCGAGTGTTAGGCACAAGCTTTGGCGCCTGTGCCGTGCGGTCCCTGGCGAGCGGCGAAACGGGGAGAATGGTCGCGCTGCAGGCTGGGCAGATCGTTACGGTTCCTCTCGGCGAGGCTTGCACCAGCATCAAAACCGTTCCGGTGGACGGCCATCTCGTGCGAACGGCTCGCGACATCGGTATTTCGTTTGCTGCACCGCGCGACACGAAAATGGCTGATGAATCGTCATTGGACGCGCGAACCCATTAAGCTTTATGGAAGAGATAAAAAAGAAGTTACAGGCGGAATTAGACGAGCTCGAGCACGAGCTGCATTTTAAACTGCCGAAGGTCATACAGCAGGCACGCGAGTTCGGCGATCTAAGTGAAAAGGCCGAATACAAGGCCGCGAAGGAGCGCCAGACGATGGTTCAGGCGCGCCTAAGCCTGCTGCACCAGCGGATGTCAGAGGTCGACTCGATCGACTTGTCAAAGATCCCGACGGACCGCATCGCGTATGGTTCAGACGTCGTTCTTTATGACCTCGAGAAGGAAGAGAAGGTTAGCTATAAACTCGTCACTTCGGAAGAAAGCGAACCCGAGAAGGGCAAGATCTCGACGGTTTCTCCGATCGGCCAGGCACTGATGGGGAAGGAAGAAGGCGACGAGATCAAGGTGAAAACCCCAACGGGCTGGCGAAACTTTGAAATTACGCGCGTCACAACGATCCACGAACAGGAATAGCTGAATGCTTGAGATCGGAGCGAGTATAGGCCGCGGTGCGATGTGGATCATCGATGCGATGGTTCGCGGCCTTGCCTCGCTCGGGATACCGCCAAATGTGCTCACGATCATCGGCGTAACCATCAATCTCGGCTGTGGCGTGTTGTTCGGAATAGGTGAATTTTGGTGGGCGGGCATCGTGCTGATCGTTGCGAACCTGTTTGACATGCTGGACGGGAATGTCGCCAGGTTGACCGGGCGAGTGACCAAGTACGGATCATTCCTTGATTCCACGCTAGATCGATTGTCCGACATGGGAGCGTTTCTCGGGATCATCGTTTTCTATTCCAGACAGACCGCGCAGCATTCGGAACTGAACGTCTTTCTCGCCGGCGTCGGCATGATCGCGTCGGTGCTTGTCAGCTACACGACCGCCCGCAGCGAGGGACTAGGGGTCAAGGCGAACGTCGGATTCCTACAGCGGCCTGAGAGGGTCGTTCTGCTGATAATCGGGGCCCTATCAACGTGGAATTGGGCGTCAACGAATTGGTTCGCCAACCGTATGCCGCAGGTGCTTTGGGTATTGGCGATCGGTTCGTTGTGGACACTGATCCAGCGAATGGTTTACATACGCAGCAAACTGCGGGCAATGGACGAGGATGAATGATCGGCACGCGGCATTTTGGGAAACCCTCACGATCGGCAACGTGCTGCTCGGCGTGGCGTTGTTCCTTGTCTCGCTCACTGTCAGTTTTATCGCGATTGCCGTCGTGATGGTCAAGATACCGGCGAACTACTTTAGCACGCATTACAAGCAGGATTTTCTCCCCAGCAGCCATTGGACGGTGCGCTGGGGAGCGGTGATACTCAAGAATATCCTCGGAGTATTCCTGATCCTTCTGGGCATCTTGCTATCACTGCCCGGCGTTCCGGGACAGGGAATTCTGACGATCCTGCTGGGCCTGATCATGATCGATATCCCCGGCAAACGCCCTTTGGAAGCCAGGATCGTAAAGCGGCCGACCGTGCTTGCCGCGGTAAATCGACTTAGAGAAAAGTACGGCAAGCCGCCGTTGGAACTGGATTAGATGGGGCTGATCGACAAGCTACTGAGACGAAAACCCGCCGACCCGAATGCGCGGCGGAGGTTCTTGATGGAGAACGGCCGGATAACGGACGGCACTATCGTTGACACAAAAATTGATGAGGACGGACGGGAACTTGTC
This sequence comes from uncultured Chloracidobacterium sp., assembly GCA_964636445.1. Classification (GTDB taxonomy): domain Bacteria; phylum Acidobacteriota; class Blastocatellia; order Pyrinomonadales; family Pyrinomonadaceae; genus OLB17. Next base: position 3,466 of record CAZWSK010000060.1, on the reverse strand, counting down.
GTGTTTGTTTACACGCTGAACGGCGTCGATTTTGAGTCGGCAGATGAATTGACGCCGGAGCAAAAGCAGCGTGCGTCTGATTATGCCCCAGGGGCGAAAGTCGGTATCCGGTTTGACCCTAAGAACCAGTACAATTCGATCGTAGAATAAATTGCCGTTAGCCATTAGTTGTTTAGCCGTTAGCCCGATCTTCATATGTTCAAAAAGATTCTAATTGCTAACCGCGGAGAGATCGCTTGTCGTATGATGCGCGCGTGCGGCGAGATGCGTATCGCGACGGTTGCGGTGTATTCGGATGCCGACCGCGATGCGCTGCATGTGCGGATGGCGGATGAGGCGGTGCATATCGGGCCGCCGGCTTCGAGCGAGAGTTATTTGCGGGGCGACAAGATCATTGCGGCGGCCAAGGCGACTCGAGCGGAGGCGATACATCCGGGCTATGGGTTTTTGTCGGAAAATGCCGCGTTCGTCAGAGATGTTAAGGCCGCGGGGCTGACATTTATCGGTCCGCCGCCTGAGGCGATGGAATCGATGGGCGGCAAGATCTCAGCGCGAAAGATCGCGATCGAGGCAGGCGTTCCCGTCGTGCCGGGAATGACCGAGCCGTTACGGTCGTATGATGAAGCCCGCGAGACCGCCGCTGAGATGGGCTATCCCGTGATGTTAAAGGCGTCGGCTGGCGGCGGCGGCAAGGGAATGCGTTTTGTCGAGAGGGAGGCTGATCTCAAATCCGCTCTCGAAACCGCTCAGTCCGAGGCGATGGCCGGCTTTGGCGATGATGCTATCTACGTCGAGAAAGCCGTGGTGCGGCCGCGGCATATCGAGATACAGGTTTTTTCGGACACGCACGGCAATCACGTTCATCTCGGCGAACGCGAATGCTCGATACAGCGGCGGCATCAGAAGGTTGTCGAGGAGGCGCCTTCGCCGATAAATTCAGCCGAGCTGCGTGCCGAGATGGGGGCTTGTGCGGTCAAGGTTGCGGCGGCGGTGAAATATGTCGGGGCGGGCACGGTCGAGTTTCTCGTGTCAGACGTCGACAAGTCGTTCTATTTTCTCGAGATGAACACGCGTCTACAGGTCGAGCATCCTGTGACGGAGCTCGTGACCGGCATCGACCTCGTGCGCGAGCAGATAAACGTTGCCGCGGGGGCCGAACTTTCATTCACGCAGGACGACATCAGCCTTTTGGGCCATGCGATCGAATGCCGCGTTTACGCAGAGGACCCTGAAAACAATTTCCTGCCGTCGCCGGGCAAGATCACGCGTCTGCGGCTGCCGCACGGGCCGGGCGTAAGAGATGACGGCGGCGTTTATGAGGGAGCCGAGGTGTCGATACACTACGACCCGATGATCTCGAAGTTTTGCGTGTACGGCCGTGACCGAGCGACGGCGATCGACAGGATGCGACGGGCATTGGCCGAGTATGAGGTCGGCGGGATAAAGACGACGCTGCCGTTCTTTCGAGAGTTGATGGACGATGCGGAATTTATCGAGGGCCGGCTGGATACGGGTTTCATACCGCGGTTCAACGAGCGGCGGGCTAAGGTTGAACCTGAGGTTGGAGATACCGACATCGCGATCATCGCCGCTGCGCTGGCCTATGCTGATGCTAAGCTCGTTCCTGCGATGGCGTCCTCGAATTCGACGCAGCAGGCCGGCAAGTGGGCGACGGCCGGGCGCATGGCACAATTGAACGGCAGGCTGTAGGTTATGGAAGATCTATTAAATCAATTGATGGGCAAGAAGATAGACGTGACCTGCGGAACGAACGCGGCGTTCAAGGGGCATGTGATCGACGTCAAAGCCGGTGTTCTCTATCTGCGTGATGAGGACGAAAAGATCGCGTACGTCGCCGTGGACAAGATAGCGGTCGTCTATGAGATCAAGGAACAACAGACGCGGCCGGGATTTATCGTTTAAACCTGAGCTGTGAGTCAAGAAAAAAGTCCGCTGTCCATAGGACACGCGGGCATTCTTTCGGACTGAGGGAAGTCTATTTTGCTGCTGTATGAGCGTCCGACTTCAGCTTGCGAAAACCGACGATGCGGTTAGCCCAGTAGCCTTTGAACGGTGAGTAGGTGATGCCTTTGCTGGACGAAGCGTGGTAAAAACCGTTTTCGTCGGCGACGATGCCCATGTGGCCGAGGCCGTTAAGGAACACGAGCGTGCCGAACTTGAACTGATCAGCACCTGAGACCGGCTCGGACTGTGCCCACAGCGTGCGAGCACTAGAGCGTGTGAAATCGATACCTGCCTGTTGAAACGCGGCCCAGACAAAGCCTGAACAATCATAGCGATTGGGGCCTGTCGAACCGTAGCGATAAGGAATGCCGTAAAGCGATTTGATCGCCTGGTCGAGCCTTACGCTCGTCTCCATTCCATACATCGTTTTCCCTGCCGAGGCCATCGCGGCGACGCTGGTGGCCTTTGTTGACGCGGTCTTCGTGACCAGCGGTTCCCATGCCGCATCGAGCTTTGCAGGCGCCTCTGTGCGGACAACCTGTATCTCGTTGGTCAGCACCGGCCGTGAAGAACTGGTCGAAACGACGCCGACCGGCTTTGACGCCGGAGGCAAATTCGTGGGCTGGCTTGACGTGGTTTTTACTACGCGGTCGCGTGACTGTGCGGATGCGGTAACTGTGATCCCGGCACATGCGCACAAGACGCAGACCGAGAGAAGGAAACTCTTCTTAAAAAACTTCAAAACAAAAAACTCCAGTGATGGTCTTGTGGGAACGGTCGAGGAGAACCTTCGGTAAGGCGGCGGGAACTGGCCGCCTATTAATAAGAAATCCTCAACACACAAATGATTCCTGAAAGATCAGGACCTGATCCAAAAAAAGAAACTAAATTGTCACCCTTGATGGAACCTTGAAACTAACAGGTAAGATTATGACCTATAAGCAAACCGAATGCAAGCATAACAGTAATGATTATGGCTCGCAGCAGAAAACGGGGCTTTGTCAGCCCCGCCGCCTACTCTTCTCCGCCTCTAGTTGTCCTGTTGGATAGGACAAGAGACGTGTAATCGGATCACGCTTCCAGAGAAATATCTCTACGCAGTAAACGATGTGCCGCAGCCGCAGCCGCCGGTGGCGTTCGGGTTCTCGAATGTGAAGCCCGAGCCCATCATGTTCGACGTGTAATCGATCGTGACGCCGTTCAGGTACTGTGCCGAGAACATGTCGACGAACAAATTAATGCCGTGCTGCTCGACGAGAAAATCGCCCTGACGCGACTCTTCCTCGACGTTCAGGCTGTACTGAAAGCCTGAGCATCCGCCCGGAACGACACGCACGCGAAGTCCGGCCGTTTCCGGCAGATCTTCCTCGGCCGCGATAAACTTTTTGATCTCCACCGACGCTGCCTCGGTGACATTTAACTCAACGCTCGGTGCTGCTACTGCTGACATAATAATGACTCCTGTCAAAAAATGGGACCCGCCAGGGCGAATCCTTACTTA
>CAZWSK010000059.1:11203-13400 GCA_964636445.1 uncultured Chloracidobacterium sp. | reverse complement strand
TGATCTGGTGGCTTCAGACCTGATCGCAACACAGGTTGTAATTGCTACCGTTGCTCGATTCCTCGCCTAGCGGAGTTCACAACACAAACCTTGTGCGGGGCCTGAAGCCATACTAAAGGATAAAGGATGAGGGATGAAGGATAAAGTCCGGACAGGACTTTAAGCTACTCGCCCCTTAACTTTCTTTGCGATCGTTATAAGGATCGCTCTCAGCTCGTTCGCCTCAACGGCGATAATTTCTCAGCTGGGAATATCGCCATTTCGCTGATGATCTCAAGCCAATAGATCGTTTCTTCGAGTTCTTGCAAAGCACCCTGGACCTTGCTTACAAGATCAGCATCCGACTTAGCGTATTGCGCTTCGCGATAGTGGGCGCCCACGGAAGTTCCAGACCGGAGAAGTTGTTTTCCAACGACCTGAGCCTCTACCGCCTTTGGCAGCGCCGAATACATCCTTACCACCCGGATCGCGAAATCTCGAGTCCTTTTCTTTAGATCTTCACTCATTGATCCGACAACAGAAACGCGAAGGATGAAGCACTCGGGACCTTTACTTTATCCCTCATCCTTCATCCTTCATCCTTTCGTATGGCGGAAAGGGTGGGATTCGAACCCACGGAACCCGTTAAGGCTCACAGCATTTCCAATGCTGCCAGTTCAACCACTCCTGCACCTTTCCGCAAAGCGGAATTGATAGGATAGCGAATCGCGGGAAAAACCGGAAATTTGAAGAGCGAGAAGTAGCGGGCCGTGAAGTCCTAGCCATCGAAGATGGCGGCAGCATGTAGCCCAGGGCTTTATGCCCTGGGAATGCTCAAGCGAATTCCCCGAGCTATCGTAGATAGCGGCAGACGCCTGTCGCCCGTTACACGGGCTTGCCCGTACGCCCGCTTTTTCCCAGTCCTCTCGGACTGGGCTACACGCTCACGCCATCTTCGATGGCTAGAAATTAGGGCCTATTCAGCAAAGATCGCTGGCCTCGCCCCCAGCGGATGCGCGGCTTCGTATTTGTGAGCGAGATTCAGCAGCGTCGCCTCTGACCAAAAATTACCGACGAGCTGCAGTCCGATCGGCAAGTTCTCGCTCGACAATCCGCATGGCACGCTGATCGCCGGCACGCCGGCGAGGTTGGCTGAGACGGTGTAAATGTCGTTCAGATACATCGCGATCGGGTCGTCGCTCTTTTCGCCGAGCTTGAACGCCGTCGACGGCGACGTCGGCGTCACGATAGCGTCGCATTTCTTGAATGCCTCGGCGTAATCACGTTTGACCATCGCCCGCACCTTCTGCGCTTTCGAGTAATACGCGTCGTAATAGCCGCTCGAGAGCACGTAAGTGCCGAGCATGATGCGCCGCTTGACCTCGGGGCCGAATCCTTCCTCGCGGGTCTTAAAATACATCTTCCGAAGCTCGTCCGCCTCTTCCGCCCGAAAGCCGTAACGCACGCCGTCGTATCTCGCCAGGTTCGACGACGCCTCGGCCGTTGCGATGATGTAATAGACAGCGATGCCGTATTTTGCATTTGGCAGTTCGACATCGACGGTCTCACAGCCGAGAGCTTTGAGGTTTTCGATCGCGGCGAGCACCGACTCGCGCACTTCGTCGTCGAGGCCCTCGCCAAGCAACTCACGCGGCACGCCGATGACCTTGCCCGCGATGTCATCATCAAGCGACGCTGTGTAATCCGGCACGGGCACGTCCGCCGAGGTTGCGTCCCTCTCGTCGCGTCCGGCGATAACGCTCAGCACGTCGGCGGCGTCACGCGTCGTCTGGCCAAAAATACCGATATTGTCGAGCGACGAAGCAAACGCCACCAACCCATAACGCGAGATGCGGCCGTACGTTGGCTTTAAGCCCACGATGCCGCACAAAGACGCCGGCTGCCGCACCGAGCCGCCCGTTTCACTGCCCAATGCAGCGCGCACAACGCCCGAGGCCACAGCGACCGCCGATCCGCCCGAGCTGCCGCCCGGCACACGCGTCGTGTCCCAAGGGTTCTTCGCCGGGCCAAACGCCGACGACTCATTCGACGAGCCCATCGCAAACTCGTCCATGTTCGTCTTGCCGACAATGACCGCTCCGGCCTCATTCAATCGGCTGATCGCCGTCGCATCATAATGCGCCTTGTAATTCCCCAATATCCGCGACCCGCACGACGTCCGCATCCCGCGCGTGCAGATGTTGTCCTTCACCGCGAT
>CAZWSK010000059.1:4296-11103 GCA_964636445.1 uncultured Chloracidobacterium sp. | reverse complement strand
TAGATCGCGACCTCTTCATCGGTGATCTCGAGGTGGGCGAGCTTGGCTATGTGTCGAACGTCCATGTTGTTCAATTACGAATTAGGAATTACGAATTACGAATTCAAGAGATCCCTACCTTGAATTCGATATATTCGACTGTGCCTTGGCCTACCGCCTCATTCACTCTCGCGACGAGTTGCGGCGCGAGGTCCTGCATGTGCTTCTGCCAGGTCTTGTCCTCGACTGCGACGGTCAGCTTTTTGTCGGCGTAGCTGACCGGAACAGCGCGACGGCTGAGCGGTTCGCCGGCGGCCCGGCGCCAGGCGGCGAATATGACCGATTCGTCCGCCTTCGGCGTGTGATCGACCTGCTTTAAAACTGACGGGAGTACCGTAAATAACTGCTCCATTTGTCTTGCCGCCGATAAACTATCATTCTAGACGACATGATCGAATTGCCAAAACTGGTGCTCGCCTCAGGCAGCCCTCGGCGTGCTGAGATACTCGATTCCGTCGGCTGGCCGTTTGAGAAGCACATCGCCGACATCGACGAGAGCGAACGCGCCGGCGAATCGCCCGAGGATTACGTCATCCGGTTGGCCCGTGAAAAGGCTGAGGCCGTCGCGGCAAATTATCCCGGACAGATGGTTCTAGGCGCCGACACGACGGTCGTGGTCGACGGCCAGATACTCGCAAAACCGCTCGATATGGACGATGCCCGGCGGATGATCCGCATGCTCGCGGGCAATTGGCACGACGTGTTGACCGGCATCGCGGTCGTTAGCGGCAACGCCACGACGGGCATCGAACGTACGCGCGTGAAGTTCGCACCGATGACCGACGCGGAGGTCAATTTCCTCGCAGAGATGGGCGATCCGCTCGACAAGGCCGGCGGCTACGCCATCCAAAAGCAAGCCGCCCTCTTTATCGAAAAGATTGAGGGCGACTATTGGAATGTGGTCGGACTGCCGGTGCGGCTGGTGTATGAGCTTGTTGCAGAAGCCCGCACGAAGTAAGGGCACCGGTCCGCAACGGCCAAGGTCAATTTAACGAGAAGCCCGCGAATCGGTGCCCTTACTTCGTGCGTGCTTCCGCAACGGCTTACAGCAGCTTATCGATCGCCTTCGACATCGGAACGGTAATGTCGTATTTCGGGTCGATGCCGCCAAAGGGCTCGCCCGAGCGATTGCCGCTCTTATCGATAATGACAAACGACGGTATCTGATCGATCGAGTATTTCTTCAGCGTGACGGCGCCGTCGGGGTCGCGGAGCATCGTCATCGAGAGCTTGTTGGTAAATCCCCACTTCTTGAGTGTCTCGTTGTCGGCGAAGTTCTTTGACTTCGCGTTTGCCGAGTCGGTCAAGACGAAATAGAACACTACCGGCTTGCCCTGATACTTCTTCTGCAGCGCGTTAGCATAGTCGGCCTGGTTGCTCGACAGCGGCAGCCAGCTCGCACCAACGGCAAGCACGACGACCTTGCCGCGTTGTGCGGCGAGATCGATCTGCGAGCCGTCGACCGTCGCGAGGCTCTGGGCAGAGGCCGCAACCGATAGCATGAAGGTGAAAACCAGTGTTAAGAATGTCGCTTTTAGCGTCTTCATATCTTTATGAGATGCACGGATACCCGCTGTTCTCAACTATTTAGATGCAAGTTTGATGCCGAATTACTGTTTTCTGTTCAATATCACGTTATCGATCAAACGCACGCCCTCGATCTCGGCTGCGACGGCGATCAAAGCTTCGTTATCTCCAATCCGTTCAATAGTTTGCAGCGATTCGCGGTCAACCACTGCAACGTAATCGAGCGTCGCCGCCGGCTCGCCTGCAATACGTTTCTGCACTATTTGCGCGAGGTCCGCGGCATCTCGTTCGCCCTTTTTGAAAGCCGTTTTGGCTTCTCTCAGGGCCTCGATGATCACGGCCGCCTTTTCGCGGCCCTCCGCCGACAATCGTTCGTTCCTCGACGACATCGCGAGACCCGACTCCTCACGGACGGTCGGCAGCACGACGATCTCGGTCTCGAAGCCGAGATCACGGGTAAGACGCCTGATCACTGCCACCTGCTGCGCATCCTTCTGGCCAAAGAAGGCCATCTCCGGCCGAACGGTATTGAACAGGATCGTCACCACCGTCGCCACTCCGCGAAAATGCCCCGGCCTCGATGAGCCCTCCATCGCGTCAGTCAGGCCTTCGACATTCACATACGTCGAGAAGCCCTGCGGATAGATCTCGTCCGGCTCCGGCGCATAGATGTAATCGACGTCATAGTCCGCCAGCAAAGCTGCATCGGCGGTCAGATCGCGCGGGTACTTTTCGAGGTCGGCAGTATTGTTGAACTGCGTGGGATTTACAAATATCGAAACGATCAGCACGTCGCACCGCTGCCGGGCCTCCTCGACGAGCTTCAGGTGCCCCGCATGCAGCGCTCCCATCGTCGGTACAAACCCTACGGTCTTCTCCTCACGCCGCAGCTTGCGTGCGATCGAGAACATTCGCTGGCGGCGGTTGATTATTTCCATTTACGGCTTGGCCGTTTGGCTGGAGATCTGACCGAGTTCCTGGCGTGTCTCTTCCGTCAGGCCGTACGATTCGGAATCGTTCGGATATGACCCTGATTTTACGTCGGCGGACCAAGCGTGGATCGCGTCGGTCATCACTTGCCGCAAATTCGCATACTGTCTCACGAATCGCGGCTGGCGGCCGAAGGTCATTCCCATCAGGTCGTGCAGGACGAGCACCTGAATGTCGCAATCCAATCCTGCCCCGATGCCGATGGTCGATATTTCGAGTTCCTTGGTGATCATCGCGGCGACCTCGCGCGGGACGAGTTCGAGGACGATGGCGAATGCGCCGGCCTCTTCGAGCAACTTCGCGTCCTCGATCAGCCGCTGTGCCTGTTCCGCGGTGCGGCCCTGCACGCGGTAACCGCCCATTTTATAGACGCTCTGCGGCGTTAGGCCGATGTGAGCGACGACCGGGATCTCCTCGTCGACCAGCCGCTTGACGAGGTCGACGCGGTTGCGGCCGCCCTCGAGTTTTACGGCCTCGGCGCCGCCGAACTTCATCAGTTTGAGAGCGTTGCGCACGCTCTCGTCAGCGTTTACATGAAACGTTCCAAATGGCAGGTCCGCGACGACCATTGCCCGTTCGGTGCCGCGTTTGACGGCAATACAGGCCGAACAGATCTCCTCGAGCGACACCGGTATCGTGTTGCCATAGCCGTGAATGACATTCCCGATCGAATCACCGACCAGGATGATGTCCACCCCGGCCTCATCGACTATCCTGGCCGTCGGGTAGTCGTACGCCGTCAGGCAGATGAGCTTTTCGCCCTTTTCCTTCGCCGCTCGGATCGCGGGCAAATAAACTTTGCCCTCTTTGTCAGGCTGTAGATAGGCCATAGTGTTGCAGAGTCCGTTGCAGAAGCCCGCACGCAGTAAGGGCACCGCTGCACGCCTACTCAATTACGCAGAAAGTCTAACACAGAAAGGTGACACCGGAACGACGATTCGGGCGAAGGTGCCCTTACTCCGTGCGGGCTTCTGCAGCATTCTCAGGCAGCCCGTGGTTCGGGTCCCAGCGTTTGATATGCGTCGTGTCCCCACACTCAGCCAGCAGCTGCGTCACGTCCTTTTCCAGCACGGGATGCACCAGGTGCGGCGCGATCTCCGCGAGGGGTGCAAGGACGAATTTCCGCTCGTGCAGACGCGGGTGCGGCAGATTCAGGAACAATGTCTCCATCACCACGTCGCCGAAGAACAACATATCGAGGTCGATGGTGCGCGGCCGCTTTAGGCCCTTGTCTCCGCGGCCCATCAGGTACTCGATCCGCAGCAGCCTGGCCATCATCTGCGTCGGGCTGACATCGTTCAAATAGAGCTCCGCCGCCATGTTCAGGAACATCTTGTCCGAATCGATGCCCACGGGTTCCGTCTCAAACACGTTCGACAGACGGTTTACCACGAACCCAGCCTCGATCATGCACCTTACGGCCAGAAGCAGATTGCCCGCCCGGTCGCCGAGGTTCGATCCCAGGCCGACATACGCTGTCACTGTGTGTGAAGACATTTGTTCGTTAATGAATAGAGTAAATCCGCGGGAGTGTCAATTTGCCGACTTCCGGCGCCTGCCGTTAACATAAGAAGAACGGGCTTATGAGGGCATATTTTGTCCATTTTGCTTGGGTCATCGCGTTGCTCGGCATGGTCGGCAGCCTCTTCTTTAGCGAGGTGATGGACCTGCCGCCGTGCGTCCTGTGCTGGTATCAGAGGATAGCGATGTATCCGCTGGTCGCGGTTCTCGCGGTCGGTGTCGCCCTGCGTGACGACCGTGTCCGCTTTTACGGGCTGCCGCTGGCCATTTTCGGCCTCGCGATCGCCGTGTATCACAATTTGCTCTACTACGGCCTGATACCTGAGGGCATTACGCCCTGCACCGAGGGCGTGCCGTGCAACGCCCGTCAGCTCGAGCTGCTGGGATTCATCACCATCCCGCTGATGGGCCTCGTGTCCTTTGCCGCCATCACGACGCTTCTGGCCGCGGCCAAATTCACCAAAACACAGCAAATCACACATACATGAGAAAAGATCTGATCCTAATGGGAATTATCCTGATCCTCGTGATCGTCGCGGGCGTGCTGATCTCGAATTCCTACAAGCAAAGCCTCAGCACCGAGCGTGTCACGTCGACCGGCAATACGTCCGGCAGCGAGGCGCAAAAGCCGAGCCCTGAGACGCTCGTGCGCCCTGACAGCCCCAGTCTGGGCCCTGAGAACGCAAAGGTCACGATCGTCGAGTTCTATGATCCCGAATGCGAATCATGCGCCGCATTCGCCCCGGTCGTTAAGAACGTTTACGCGGCCTATCCCGGCCAGGTGCGGCTCGTGATGCGGTATGTTCCTTTGCACCCGAACTCTTTGACCGCAGCGACCTTTATCGAGGCCGCCGCCGCCGAGGGCAAACACTGGGAGGCGCTCGATACGCTCTTTAAAAAGCAGCCCGAATGGGGAACCCGCCACGGCGTGCCTCCATCCGAACAGCCGGACGCCGAGAAGCTGATGAAGAAGTACTGGACCGAAATGGGCTTCCCCGCGGGGAAATTTGAGGCCGCTCTCGCCGACAAGCGATACGAGTCCAAGTTCGAACGCGACCAGAAAGACGCCCAATCCCTGGGCGTGCGCCGCACACCGACGATCTTTGTCAACGGCCGCCAACTCCGCACCCTCGACGCCGGCGCCCTAAAAGCTCTCGTTGAGGAAGAGCTGAAGAATTAGCGTTCTCGTCAAATAGGCGGCATCCTGCCAGGACCAAGCGGAACCTCATCGGGCAATTGCTCAACGACGCTGTTTTGATCGCGGTCACCGTCGGCTTTTTCGTCTCTCGCACCCGGTTGCACTTCCGGTGCCTCGCGCCGTTCACCGTCGTCGGCATCGCCGCGATCATCCTCATCCTCGCCGATCAACTCGTCGAAATAGCGGCTAATGTCGGGTGTCCATTTCTTTAAGAGTCGTTCAACACGGGATTTTGAGGCGCCGATCTGGCGGGCGATCTCGCGGATGCTGAGACCGTCTTCGTCGTGGAGTTGTTTCAGCCGGTAGATGAGGCGGGCGGTGTCTTCGTCGAGCTGTTCGGCAAAGCGGTCGTCGAATTTTGGCCCGATAAAGCCGTCCTCGCTCCGCTGTATGACGAATCGCGGCGGTTGGGTGCTGTCCCATTCGATCGGCATCGTGCGGGCACGCACGTGCTGAACGTAGTTAGCCCCGCGAAAGTGCGGGTGACGCCCGATGCCGAACACGGTGTCCGCAACGTCGCACAGGACACGCGAGCGCCTGAGGTCGCTCTCGCTCACTGACATGTTCCACTTGTGCTCGCGCGAGCCCGCGATGACGAGTATCGAGACGCCGTGTTCGTGGATCAGCTCACGAAGCTCGCGCATCAGTTTGAGCGTGTGCTTCGTGCCGTCCGCCGACCGCTGCACCGCGGAAAGGTCGTCGATAATGATAACGCCGATGCCTGCCGCGATATTGTCGCGAAGCCACGGCACGAGATCATCCACCGACGGCGGCCGGTCGACAAACAGATTCTCCGAGAACTCATAATCGATCTCGGCCTCAGGATCGCTGTACCGCAGCCCGAACTGCGTGTCGTTAAGCTTTAGATCGACGTACAGCACTTTTCGCCCCCTCTCGGGCATCATAAAGCCGTCAACCGGATTGCCGCGCGCGATGCGCTCCGCCAGCATCATCGCGAGCATGCTTTTTCCCGTACCCGCGGCCCCGAACAGCAGCCCAAGCTCGCGCGTGTGCCAAAACGTATCAAATAGCGGCTCGATCGGCGGCCCATAATTGCTCGCCTCCATCCTCTCATTCGCCGTGCGTGGAAGCTGTGGCCCCTTGTGTGTTGAATTTATTCTGTCGTGCATTTTTGTCTCCTAAGTTTTCGGGCTGTGCCCGTCTATTTGCGGAAAAGCTCTGCTTTTCCGTTAAGTATCCATCTCGTTCGCGGCTATGCCGCCGCCGCCCCGAACGCGTGCGCGGCTGTGAGAAACAAAGTCTTGACAATGAAATACCAATATGATACAAAATATTACACATGAAACAGTCGATGTCAAGTGGTTTTTGAAAACGTGACACGTTGCAGAAGCCCGCACGAAGTAAGGGCACCCGCACGTGTGCTCGCTGATCACTTCCCGATGGCCCGCTCGGCCGCCATCCGGACAGGCGTGCCATTACCTGGTGCAGGCCTCTGCGACGTAAACGGCACCCGCACGTGTGCTCGCTGATCACTTCCCGATGGCCCGCTCGGCCGCCATCCGGACAGGCGT
>CAZWSK010000059.1:2690-4196 GCA_964636445.1 uncultured Chloracidobacterium sp. | reverse complement strand
GTGTGCTCGCTGATCACTTCCCGATGGCCCGCTCGGCCGCCATCCGGACAGGCGTGCCATTACCTGGTGCAGGCCTCTGCGACGTAAACGGCACCCGCACGTGTGCTCGCTGATCACTTCACGATGCCCCGCTCGGCCACCATCCGGACCGGTGCCCTTACTTCGTGCGGGCTTCTGCAACGTACGAAAGTTTTTTTAAAAACTGCCGGGACAGAGCCAAAAAATGGCGATAACTGTAGCAAACACACAACTTAACCTGTCCCGCCACCGTGCGGGACATCGGCGGGACACAGAGGCGAATATTTTTTTCAAAAATACGCGGGACAGGGCGAAAAAATGACGGTAACTCTAGCAAACACACAACTTAACCTGTCCCACCGCCGTGCGGGACACCGGCGGGACAGTCGGGCCGCGAGACAGCATGAATTCACGCTGCAAGAACTGTCGGCCGCCGCCGTTCTCAGTTCAAAAGCAGCGACGCTCTCTCGAATTTAGAACCAGGAGTGATCAAATGAAATACAAATATGTCTCTATCTTCGCGGCGGCGGCGTTTGCGTTTGTTTGTGCAGCAGCAGTGTCGGCCCAGTCGACGAGTTACAGGATCTCATCGCCATACTCGCATAAGAATCTCACTATTTTTCTCATCCACGGCAAGGACGAATCCAAGAAGAGCAACGTGATGACGCTTGCGGAGGCGATGGAGCGAAAGCTCTTTGTCGTCTATGAGACCTCGAACGTCAACGAACTCGAGGTCGAGAACCTATCAAAAACGCAGGACGTGTTCATCCAGTCCGGCGACATCGTCAAAGGCGGCAAGCAGGACCGTGTGCTGGCTGTGAGCATCATAATCCCGGCGCGTTCGGGGCGTGTGAGGATCGACGCTTTCTGTGTCGAGTCGGGCCGTTGGACAAAGCGGGGTAATGAAGAGGCAGGGAAGTTTACGAGTTCCAACGACCGCATCGTTACCAAAGACCTCAAACTCGCCGCCAACGCTACGCGTTCTCAGCAAGAGGTCTGGGCGAGCGTCGCCAAGGCGCAAGACAAGCTGTCGCAGAATGTCGGCGGCGACGTGAAGGCTGCGGCGTCCGCGTCGAGCCTGCAGCTCAGCCTCGAGAACGGCAAGGTCGCAGCGAGCGTTGACGAATACGTCAAGGCCCTGCAAAGCATCGCGAACGGCAAGTCCGACGTGATCGGCTACGCGTTCGCGATCAACGGGAAGCTGAACAGTGCCGATGTCTACGTGTCGAACGCGTTATTCAAAAAGCTCTGGCCCCGAATGCTAAAGGCTACCGCGACCGAGGCCGTCGCCGAATCGCGCGGCATCCGCCTGGCCGAGCCCGTGAAGGCCGCGGCCGTGACCGAGATGATCGCCGACTCTGAAAAGGCCAAGCCAAAAGAACGCGCGGTCGGCTCGGGCGGCAAGCTCGTGACGCGTGAGGACAAGGACAACGTGATGATCGACGCGGTTGATGAGCGGTCGAAGACGATCGTTCACAGGAGCTATGT
>CAZWSK010000059.1:0-2590 GCA_964636445.1 uncultured Chloracidobacterium sp. | reverse complement strand
TCGATATCGACGCCGGTCACGCGGCCGAGTGTGGCGAGGAAATCGGACGTGACGTTATTCGGCCCGGCACCGATCTCGAGGATCTCGCCGTCCTGCTCGATATTCGAGCGCAGCAGGTTGTGAAAAACGACATTGCCGTCCGTCCAGCCCGAATCGGCAGAGTAGTATTTCGCGAGGTAATCGTCTTGCCAGGCCATGCGTGAAGCGGTCGATTTCAATTCTAGACTGCTCGTGCGGTGCGCACCAATTTGGAGTAAAGTAGCGGGTATGAAAACCTTTGTCGTTGCAGTGTTCTTAGCCGTGTCGGCGGTCTCCGCATTTGCTCAGAAGACCTCCGTTCTTAGATGGGAAGATGAGATGTGCGAGTACTCGGGTACGTACGATCCGAAGCTGCACACAGCGGCGCGATTGCGCAATACGCTCAAGCTGAGCCTGCCCGGCAGCTACCTGCTCGAGACCAACACGGTCGCGTGGAGCTACGGCGACATCGCTAAACTCGACCTCACGGCATTAGACGCAGAGTACAACCGCAAGATGACGGAACTGAAGGAGCTCGACATCGTCGACGTTCCGTATTGGCAGGACTATAAGAAGCGTATGATACGTGAATTTGAGCAGGTCTATGCTCTCGAGCGGACGAACCTGATCAGCTACTCAGATCCGTCAAAACTGCTTGCTTACACAGCGGCCCCGGATTGCACGACAAAATACGCAAAACCACTGATCGCGGGCGGCGACCAACTGTTGGCCGCGTGGCTGGGCGTGAATGTGGATTCGCGAAAGAAGAACGCCGATCCTGACAGGCTCAAGCGTAGATTTGAACAGGAACTTCGTTCGCCGGACAAGATGAAATACGCGCTGGTCGAGGTGATGAACTTCGGCTGGGCCAACTGTGCAAACGCGCTGATCGAGCGGATCGACCACGACGGCACGGCGGAGGCCGAGTTCAAAAAGCTGTTCAAGAGCGTAAAAACGCTTCGATGCTACGAGCCCTAGCCTGCGGCTTCGCCTTTGTTCATCATGCCGAGCACGAGGCCGACAACGCCGCCGGCGATCGCGCCAAGACAGGTAGCCGCTATCACGTCAACAATTATCGGCACATAGGGAGAGCCGACATACATGTCCTTGAAAAAAGCGTTCATCTGCATGTCGAATCCGAGAGCGAAGAAGAAGAACAGTATCGCCCCGCCGCGAAGGCCGCCGACGAACGTCCGGATAGATGCCCAATACTCGAAAATGAAGGCGAAGAGGAAGCCAAAGGCGAGCTGAGCGATGAATAACGGCAGCATCGCGGGTTCGGTATTCGTGACCGTCTTTGCCGCGGCGGACATCGTGCTGTCCATGTAGCTGCGAAGCAGCATGCCGTAAATGACCCAACCGCCAAGGAAAAATGTCACGGCCCCGGCAAGCCCGGCGGCCAATATGCGTACGAACATAGATGTTCTCCTTTTATGTAGGTCCCTAACTGCCCTTGATGTGTGGAAACACCTGGAAAATAGTCCAGAACGGAGTCGATGTCAATCGCCGGATGGCTGTGCGAGAGCCCGCTGTTTCGTAAAATGGTCGGCGATCTCTGCCGCGGCCTTTTGCCCGACGAAAGGCCGAAGTTCGTCGATCGAGGCTTTTGCGATCCGTTCGATGGAGCCAAAGTTGCGGAGGAGCTTCATCTTTCGCTTGTCGCCGATGCCGGGAATTTCGGACAGCTCGCTTGAGAAGTCGCGCTTCTCGCGGCGTTTGCGGTGGAATTCGACGGCGGTTTTGTGAGTTTCCTCGCGGATCTGCAGGATGAGGCGGAAGGCCTGTGAGTTGCGGTCGAACGGAATGGGCTGGTCCTCGCGGCCAAAGATCAGCAGGTGCGAGATCTCGCTGTGGCGTTTCGGGGGTTTGACGAGGCCGACGAGCATGATCTGTTCGAGGTCGAGCGAGGCCATCGCCGATGCGGCGGCAGTGAGCTGACCTTTGCCGCCGTCGATAAAGATGAGCTGCGGCAGCGGTTTTTGCTCCTCGACCTGTCGTTTGTAGCGGCGATAAACGGCCTCGTGCATCGAGGCGAAATCATTCGCACCCTCGACGGTGCGGATGATGAATCGGCGGTAATTCGCCCGTGCGGGCTTGCCGTTCTCAAAGCAGACGATGCCGGCGACGTTCTCGGAACCGGAGATATTTGAAATATCGAACGACTCGATGTGCGACGGGAAGTAGGAGAGTTCGAGCAGTTCCTGCAGCTCCTCTAGCACCTTCTCGCTGTCGGGCTTTAGGACGCGGAATCGCTGTTCGAACGCTATCTTGGCATTAGCCTCGACGAGACGGACGAGGTGCTTGTTCTTGCCGCGTTTCGGGTCGAGGATCTTGACGCGTCGGCCGCGTCGTTCGCTCAGGGCCTTTTCGAGGACCTCGCGATCGTCAAAATCCTGCGGCACGTGGATCTCGAGCGGGACGTAGTCTGTCGAGTAGTATTGGGCTAGAACGTCGCCGAGAAATTCGCCCGCGTTGAACGTGTTGTCCTCGGGCAGGTCTTCCCAGAAGAATTCGCGCCGGCCGACGATGCGGCCCTCGCGGGTGGTGAAAAGCTGTAGGGCAAGCCGCTGTT
>CAZWSK010000058.1:11060-13610 GCA_964636445.1 uncultured Chloracidobacterium sp. | reverse complement strand
GTCGCCCCGATAAGTTATCACAGCCGATTCGCGATGACCGATGTGATACTCAATGGTAATCGTCAAATAATGCGTGCCCGGCATTGCCGAGAACTTCCACTGTTTCACGGTCATTTCAGCAGCCTTACGGAGAAATTGGTGGCCGCTTACAGCACTGGCGGTCTGAACGGTTCCGCTCGCGTCTACCATTACGGCAACATCGACCCTTCCTTCAGCCCGAACTGGATATGCCCCCGCCGGTAAAAACGCTGGTGGCACCGATTTCACTACTGTCGGGAACGCTGTCTGAGCAGACGCCGCATTCGCAACGACGACTGCGACTGAAAAAAGAAACGGCGCCCGGAGAATCCTTCTCATCGCAAGTCCCTAAATATCTCCACTATATGCGCTCGGAAAAGTTGTTTGATGAGGAGTCGTTTATAACTCGAAGTCCCGCGGACGTCGGAGATGGGTGCGATCTCGGACTGCATAATTTCGTTAACGGCGACGATGGTCTCCTCGGTTACGTCTTTACCGCGAAGAAATGCTGACGTCTCTCTCAGATAAAGCGGGATCGGTGCAACCCCGCCGGCGGCGACGTGAGCGTCAATGATCGTTTCGCCGGACATCGAGAGTGAGATGGCGGTGTTAACCGTGGCAATATCGAGATACGTGCGTTTGCAAACCTTCTCGAAATTGAAGCGAAAATCGCCGGACGGTTTTTTGAATCTGATCGTTGTGATTATTTCGTCGGGTTGTTTGGCTAGTTGCTTGTAGCCTAGATAAAGCTCGCGGAGCGGAAGAATTCGGTCGCTACCGCTCCCGGTTCTGATTTGAACATTCGCGTCCAACGCGAGGAACCAGACGGTCATGTCGCCGATGGGCGACGCGTTGACGAAATTGCCCGCGAGCGTCGCCATGTTGCGGATCGGCGTGGATGAGACGAGCTTTAGGTGTTTGTAGAGGTCGGGGAATATCGACTGCATCACCGGCGACTCAAGCAGGTCGGTGACCGTCGCCGAGGCTCCGATCTCGACGTATTCGCCTTCGTCGCGGATGCCGCGAAGATGCTCATCGTAGAGCAGCGGCGTCGCGTTGTACTCGGCCATCTCCTCAGGCTTCTGGACGTAAACATCCGTTCCGCCTCCGACAAACGGCACACTCCCTGCCGGTCGTGTTTCCGCCTGATTAGCCGAGCGTTTGAGTTCAACCAAACGCTGAGCGATCTGAGGAAAATAGTTGGGAACGAACTGCTCGCGACCCGCACCATATTGTTCACTGATATGACACGCAGCTCTTTCAATGGACTTGTAGCCGGTGCATCGGCAGATATTACCGTCGACAGCAGACACGGTTGCGGTTCTGTCAGCGGCCGAACCATTCAGACAAGCACTAGTCAGCGCCATCACAAATCCGACTGTACAAAACCCGCATTGCGTGCCGTTCTCGTCGACCATCGCCTGCTGGACGGGCGTAAGCGAGCCGTCGGCGGGATTGATCCCTTCGATCGTGACGATATGCTTGCCGGCGGCGTTTGCCAGAGGCATCAAACATGAGGTCATTGAGCGGTAGCGAACCTTGTCGCCGATCAGCTCGCCGACCAGGATCGTGCACGCGCCGCAATCACCCTCGCGGCAGCCTATCTTGGTGCCCTTTAGGTCCTTGTAATAGCGAACAAAATCGAGCACCGTCACGCCCTGCGGCATGTCAGTCGAGACGTCTTCGTTGTTGAGGATGAAGGTCAGCACCTTGTAAAAAATTATCAGTTATTAGTTATTCGTTCTCAGTTATTTCGAAATAGCTGAGAACTCATAACTGATAACTGAAAACGGCATTAATATTCGACCTTGTCCGACTTAGCCGCCCACGCGCGGAAGACTTCTAACGCCTCGCCGCGCATCAGCGACTGCAGCGGCAGCTCGCGATCAGCGTTTTCTTTGCCCAGTTCCCTGTAAATGAAGTCGTCATCGAAACCGATCTCAGCGGCATCAGAGCGATCGCACGCGTAGAAGACCTGAGCGGGACGCGCCCAGTAGATGGCTCCGAGGCACATCGGGCACGGTTCGCATGAAGTGTAGATCACACATCCATCGAGTTGAAACGTTCCCAACGCCCTGCACGATTCGCGGATCGCGATGACCTCCGCGTGTGCCGTCGGATCATTCAGAGAAGTTACGCTGTTGTTCCCTTCGCCGATGACCTCGCCGTCGCGCACGATGACACAGCCAAAGGGGCCGCCGGCGTTATTCTCCATGCCTTCGCGGGCCAATTCGATGGCCCGCAGCATGAACTTCTCGTGTTCGTTCATTGATTCTTCGGCCCTGTGACTTTGATCTCGTAGAGCTTTTTCCACTGTTTGCCCGTCACAAAGATCCGCTCGGTAGCCGGGTCGTAAGCGATGCCGTTCAGCGTATTTTCCGCCTTTTCGTCGTATGGGCTATTGGTCCTGGCCTGATCGTCGGGCGAGATGCCGGCGAGGTCGATCCAGCCGGTGAGCTTTCCGTTTTGCGGGTCTATTCGGGCGATGTAGTTGGGTCTGCCGAGAACGTCAGGGTCCTCTGAATGCCAGAT
>CAZWSK010000058.1:0-10960 GCA_964636445.1 uncultured Chloracidobacterium sp. | reverse complement strand
GCGGTGTGGTCCTGCCAGGTGATGACATAGATCTTATCGCCCAGTGCGACCGAGCCCTCGCCAAACTCATCCTTCGGCAGTTCCCATTTTTGGGTTACCTTGCCTGTCTCGAGGTCGACCTTTCGAACCTGCGAACGGCCTTCCTGTCCGGTGCTCTCATAGAGCGAGCCGTTGTAGAAGAACAGCCCTTGAGTGAACGCGTTTCCATCGTGAGGATAGCTCCTGACGACCTCGTAACCGTAAACCGGCAGTGGCGGGGCTTTTGTCACATTCGCGTTGCTTGGTTTCTGCGTATTGGCCGTGCCCGAACACGCCAGTGTGATCGCGGCTGTGATGAAGATCAGCAAACTTCGCATACTATTTCGGCAATGCAGCCTGGATGTACGACTTGATCGCATCGGGCGAGATATTGCGCACACGGCGGCCGTTAATAAAGATAGTCGGCGTGCCGGAAATGCCCAGTACCTCGCCGTCGGCCATGTCTTTCCGCACCTCAGCCGCGATCTTTTCGGAGTTAAAGTCTATCGCAAACTGCGCGGCATTCAAACCAATATCGGCGGCGTATTTCTTGAGCGAGCCATCATCGAGAGCACCTTGATTGCGGTAGAGTATCTCTATGTATTCAAAGAACTTGCCCTGCGCATTTGCCGCCCCGGCGGCACGCGCGGCGTCGAACCCATGCTCATGAATGGCCTCCAGCGGAAAGTCGCGCACGACGAATCGAACCGTACCCTCGAAACCCCCGATCACCTTCTTAAGCATTGGATGTGTCGCCGCGCAGGCCGAACACTGAAAATCGCTGAACATTATAACGGTTACCGGAGCGTTCGCGGGGCCGGCGGCCGGATCATCGTCGGCGGACACGTTCTCGATGGGCGCTTCCGCCACTTTGTACAGAACCTTTACCTGATACTTTGCAAACAGCCGGCCGGCCAACGCGTCCTCTAACTCCGCCCGTTCTCCGTCTGAAAAGTCCTTCATCTTATTCGTGATCTCACGGGCGATAAAGGTCCCGGCGTCGATGTTCTCCTTTTTAGCCTCCGCGGCGATCAGTGTATTGACGATGGTCTCCGTAAGGCTGTCGATGATGAGGTCGTCTAGATCGGCCCGCCCCTCACGGATCTCCCTGACCGCAAAATCATTGAACTCTTTCGCCGTCACAGGCTTGCCGTTGATCGTGGCTACAGTGTCGATGGGTGCAAGATTTGCGGCATTAACGTCTTTGCCGGCGGCGAAGCGGTACTTCGTTCTCAGACGCGTGATCAGCGTTGAGAACATTTTTTGGACTTCCTCGTCGTGCAGATATTCAATGATATCCTCGCGAACCTCGCCAAGCTGCCGTCCGCCCATCGAGCTTTTGTTTGCGTCATAAAAGGCCTTGATAGCCGCCTCGGTCGGATTCTTGACCTTAGCCTTTTCATTCCAAATGAACTTGCCCGTGGACAAGCCTGCGGCCTTTGCCTCAAGATCGATCAACCTCTCATTAATGAATTGGGCGAGGAGGTCGGTGCGTGCTTTTGCGATGTTTTCAGGGAGGTCGGAGACCGCTTTTTGCACTTGAGGATCCAGGTCTCGGAGCCGGAAGGTGTGCCCGGTGGCCGTAGCAAGCACATCGTCCGGTTTTTGGGCGAACGCCGCGATCGCAGTTAACAACAGGATGAAAATGACGGTAATTCGGTACATAAAGGGCTTGTTTTCAGTCGGTGTGATATTAACAAAATTTGAGTTTCGCCGTATGGTTAAGGTTGCCTTATGAAGCTGCCGCGCAAGTTCTATGAACGCAAAGATACCGTCGAGATCGCCCGCGATCTGCTTGGAACGCTGCTGGTCTTGCCTTCACGTGACGGCAAACGCGTGTCGGGAATGATCGTCGAGACCGAGGCCTATCTGGGTGTCAATGACCGCGCGGCGCATTCATACGGGGGCCGTCGAACGGCCCGCAACGAGGTGATGTACGGCCACGCTGGACACGTGTACGTCTTTTTTGTTTACGGTATGTATTACCAATTCAATGTCGTGGCCGGCCCGCGCGATCATCCGCATGCTATTTTGATCAGGGCCGTTGAGCCTGTTGACGGGATCGATGTAATGCGCGAACGGCGCGGGTCAATGAAAGACACAAACTTGACGTCGGGCCCCGGCAAACTCTGCATTGCCCTCGGCATCGACCGGACGCTTAACGGTGAGGACCTTCGCGGTGACGCAGTTTGGATCGAAAAGCATAGGTCATTTGCCGCGTCGGAAATAGCCGCCGGGCCCCGCATCGGCATCGATTACGCGGGCGAGGATGCCCATCATCCCTACCGTTTTTGGCTGCGCGGCAACCCTCACGTGAGCAAACCTCGCTTAGAAATGCCGCAGAAAAACTGATAACGTAATTGTTATGTCTGAAGCAAAACTTGGGAAAGTAAAGCCGGATATCCGTGCGATCACTCGCCTTGTGCCGCCGAGCGGGAACCTTGTTCAGGGCCAGTCGGAGCTGCCGATCGACCCGCAATTGGCGGCCGAGGCGGCGGCGATAATTGCAGCCAGTCAGAACCATTACGGCGGCAGCGAGGGCGACGCGAACCTCCGCAAAGCTGTCGCGGAAAAGATCGCGAAATATAACAATATTCAGATCGATGTCGACGCAAAGCCGTTCGAACTGATGATCACAAACGGCGGAACGGGTGCATTGGTCGGTGTCGCTCAAGGCTTTTTGACCGGCAAGTCAGCACTTGTTTTCGAGCCTTATTATCCGTATCACAAACGCATTCTCGAGGAGTTTGGGAGCAAGACGGAGCCGTTTGAACTCGATCAGAACCTCATTTTTGAAAAGGACGCGTTGCTCGCTCACTGCAAGAAGCTGAAGGATCAAACCGACTTCCCGCTTGCTGCGATCGTCGTCTGCTCGCCCGCAAATCCGAGCGGCAAGGTGATGTCGCAGATGGAACTCGAGGCGGTTGCCGACGTTGCGAAAGAACTCGATCTCCTCGTCGTTTCTGACGAGGTCTACGAACACTATGTTGTCGGCGAGAACCCGCATACGCCGATCGCCTCGCTGCCAGATATGTGGCAACGGACGATCACGGTCAACTCGTTCTCGAAATCGTGGAACATTTCCGGCTGGCGGCTCGGTTATGCATACGGCCCGGGCGAGCTGATCGCAAAGATCAATAACGCCGCGAATGTCATCTACGTCTGCCCGGCGACACCGCTGCAGGCGGCCCTCGCAAAAACCCTGATGGCTGACGACACGTATTACACAAGACTGCGCGATAAGTTTGATGCAAAACGCCGCGAATTCAGCGGCGGCCTGAAGGACCTTGGCTTCGAGATATACGATTCAGGGTCGGCGTTTTACATCTGGGCACGGATACCGCGGCAGTTCGACGACGCCATCGCGTTTAACGAAATGATAATGCGCGACGCGGGCGTCGGAATGACGCCGGGCTCGGCCTTTGCCGACGGCGACCTGTGGGACGCTCACGTCCGCATCTGCATAGCTCGCGAGGACGAGATCCTCTCGGGGTCGATGGAAAGGCTGCAACGCGTTCTCGCCTAGTTCGAATCTATTTAACGACGTATGAAACGACTATTTTCTTCGCTGCTACTTCTCAGTCTTCTGGTACCGATCGCCCTTGCCGACGACGGCATGTGGACGTTTGACAATCCGCCACTTGCGCAATGGAAGGCCAAATACAACTTCGAGCCGAGCAAGGAATGGCTCGACAGGCTGCGCCTGGCGTCGGTCAAGTTCCCGGGTGCTTCGGGCGTTTTTGTCTCGCCGAACGGCCTCATCGCGACCAATCATCATGTGGCCTCAGGCTTTATCGAGCGCCTTTCGACAAAAGAGCGTGACCTACTCAAGACAGGTTTTTACGCACCGACCCTAGCAAAAGAACTAAAAATACCCGATGGCAATGTACAGATCCTTGAATCGTATGCCGATGTGACGCAGCGCGTCACCTCCGCAGCAACGGGCGCAAACAATGCCGAGATGGCCGCAAATCGCTCGGCTGAGATCGCGGCGATCGAGAAAGATTGCCCCGCGACGCTTCGGTGCGAGGTCGTATCTCTTTACAGTGGTGGAGAGTATTGGCTGTACCGCTTTAAACGCTATACAGACGTGAGGCTTGTGATGGCCCCTGAGGAGCAGGCAGCTTTCTTTGGCGGCGATTACGACAATTTCGTATTCCCACGGCACGATCTCGATTTCACCTTTGTCCGTGTGTACGAGAACAATAAGCCTGCCAAGACGCCAAACTATCTCAAATGGTCCGCGACCGGTGCTCCTGAGGGCGAGTTCGTTGTCGTTTCGGGATATCCGGGCTCGACAGCGCGCCTCTTAACGGTATCGCAGCTGGCCTATCAGAGGGACCTCGGAAATCCGCTTCAAGAACTCGTGTGGAAGACCCGCCGAAAGGCGCTTGAGGAATACTCGAAAGGGGGGCCAGAGCAGCTTCGTCAGGCGAATCCGGGCATGCGGTCTTTCGCCAATTCGCTTAAGCGGCTCCAGGGCCAGCAGGACGGCCTGCTGAATCCGCGAAACTTTCTCAAAAAAGTGAACGAGGAAAAAGACCTGCGTGACAAACTCGCCGAGCGGCCCGATCTCGATCGGCAGTATGCTCCGGCGTGGGCGGCTATAGAAGCCGCTTATCAGAAATATCCGTCGATGGCGAAGCGTCTCGCCTTCTCGAGCCTCGCGTCGTCAAAGATCGCGAACTTTGCACAGCAGATCGTCACGTATCATATCGAGACACCTAAGCCGAACGAACGCCGGTATGCCGAGTTTCGCGACAACCGGCTCGATGCGTTTAAGACTTCTTTGCTCTCGCCCGCTCCGCTCTATCCCGAGATGGAGGCCGCTGCGCTCAAGGCCTGGTTCGCGGAGGCGATCAAGCAACTCGGGGCTGACGACCCGTTCATCCGTGCAGCGATCGGAGATGCGGACGTGGCCGAAGTCGTCGATCGGGCGTTTCGCGAGACCAAGCTGACGGATCCCGCAGCCCGGAAGGCTTTGATCGACGGGCCGGCCGACGCAGTGGCGAACTCGACCGACCCGATGATCACGCTCGCTCGTCGTGTAGAACCCATCATTCGCGAGCTCCGTGCGTGGGAGGACACTAACATCAAGGCCGTCGAGACGGCGAACGGCAGCAAGATCGCACAGGCTCGCTTCGCCGTTTACGGCAAGACGATGCCTCCGGATGCCAACGGCCACCTGCGTCTGTGCTACGGCGTCGTGAAGGGTTATGAAGAGGACACAACGCTCGTGCCGTTCAAAACAACGTACTTTGGCCTCTACGATCGGGCACTGAGCTTCGGCGAAAAGGAACCGTTTGATATGCCGGCAAGCATCAAGGCGGCGCGCACGCGGATAAACCTGGCTACGCCGTTGAATTTTGTCTACACAGCCGACACCATCGGCGGGAACTCCGGGTCGCCCGTGGTCAACAGGAAGGGCGAGGTCGTAGGCCTTAATTTTGACAGCAATAATCAGAAGCTTTCCAACCGCTACTGGTATATCGACGAAAATGAAGGGTCTCGCGCTGTCGGTGTCCACAGCGCCGGGATTATCGAAGCGCTTCGAAAGGTCTATAACGCACAACCGCTCGTAGCCGAACTCCTCGCCCGTTAGTCGACTTACGCCGGAACGTTGGATTAGACTAAGACGTTCCGGCGATTCCCATCACCGGCCAGGGAGGAAAATATGAGGTTGGTTTGCTCGGCGATAGCGTCGGCACTGCTTTTTTTCTGCTTTTCGCATAACGGTGCAGCTCAGGGCACCGCCGGTCAGTTGAGATCCATCAACACCTACTGCAAACAGATCGATACGATCCAGAAACGGCGGAAGACGCCGGAGCTGATATTTGCCAACACCGCAGACGTCAATTCCAACAAAGACAGTTGGCGGAAATTCGCATCTGAAAAAGCATTGGAAAAGTTTCGCGAGAAGAGCGAGGCATACGACATCGCATATAACTGGCGCAGCGGCGGCAAGCTGATCGCCAGCAACTTCACGCATTCCAGCCCGTCGGGCGATTGGGTGAATTACGTCAACCACTGCTTCCGCGCGGACGGCACCGTCGCGAAGGTCGAGACCGATTACAGGACGTTTCTCGGCGACTGGAAAGTTGTCAGCACTCGCTATTTCAATAGCGCCGGGCGGCAGATCAGCTCGTCTATCAAATACTTGGATCTTCAGTCGGGCAAGCCAAAAGACGCCAGCGACGGCGTGATGGGCGATGCCGAGAGCCGTGCTGAGTACTACAAGAACGTCAAGAAACTACCCTTTGCAAAGCTCCTTCCAAGATAAATGCACTATCACCTGATCGGAATTTGCGGGACTGCGATGGCCTCGCTGGCGGGAATGCTGCAGGCGCGGGGCCACAAGGTCACGGGCTCAGACCAGAACGTCTATCCGCCTATGTCGACGCAACTCGAGTCGCTAGGCATTGAGATCATGCAGAGCTACAGGGCCGAGAACACGGACCTGCCCCGCGACGTTACAGTCGTTGGGAACACGATAATGCGGGGTAACGCGGAACTCGAGGAGGTCCTAAACCGCAAGCTCGAGTACCGCTCACAGGCGGAGACCGTTCGCGAAGAATTCATCCGCGGCCGACGCTCTTTGGTCGTCGCCGGCACCCACGGCAAGACTACGACAACGTCGCTTGCGGCGTGGATGTGCGAGGTCGGCGGGCTCGATCCGACGTTCTTAGTCGGCGGCGTAGTACAGAATTTTGGCGCCTCGTTTCGCGTGACCGCCAGCAACTATTTCGTCATCGAGGGTGACGAATACGACACGGCCTTCTTCGACAAGAAGCCGAAGTTCATGTCATACCTGCCCGAGATCGCGATAGTCAACAACATTGAGTTTGACCACGCCGACATCTACAAGGATCTCGACGCGATCAAGTGGCAGTTCTCCCGACTGATGAATCTCGTTCCCGGCAACGGCCACCTCATCTGCGGCATCGACTCGCCCGTCGTCCAAGACGTGCTCGCTTCGATGGAAGGAAAGCTGTACACGACCGTTGAGACGTTTGGCCTGTCTGACGCCGCGAAATGGCAGGCTCGCGAGATCGAGTTCAGCGCCGCGGGGACGCAGTTCTCCGTTTACTGCGGCGGGACAGAGTGGGGACGTTTCACGACAAAAATGATCGGCGAATTCAACATCCGCAATTGCCTCGCCGTGATCATCGCCGCCGACGCGTGGGGCATCTCGCAGGAGAAGATGCAGGAGGCGTTCGACACATTTGAGTCGGTCAAACGGCGTATGGAGATTCGGGGCATCGAGCGCGGCGTGACGGTCATCGACGACTTTGCCCACCATCCCACGGCGGTCGATGAAACCCTCAAGGCCCTGCGTCAACGGTATTCAGAAAATCGCCTGATAGCTGTATTCGAACCGCGTTCTCGTTCCTCGCGATTATCGATATTTGAGGAACAGTACAAGACCGCATTCTCTCACGCCGACCAGGTGATCATCGCGGGCGTCTTCAACCCGGAGGACGCCAAGCGCTTCGGCGACCAACTGCTGGACGTGGAAAAGTTGGTCAGCGACATCGCCGCCTCCGGCAAACCGGCCGCGACCTTTCCCGACGCCGACACGATCGTCACTCATCTAGCCCCGGAAATGAGGGACGGGGATGTCATCGCGGTGATGTCCAACGGCGGCTTTGGCGCGATCCATGAGAAACTGCTCGACTGCCTGCGAACGCCGTGAATGGAAAAGGTCAGACGCTGGGCCATTGCTTATTATCTATTTCAGGGCGTCAGTGTTGCGGGCTGGTGGCTGCTGATGTTTCTGGTGCCGCAAACACGCGATTGGTTCCGCCTAGAGGCTGGCTCGCTGATCTCCCTTAACGCCTTCTGGCTTGGCGATCTTTTATTAATTGCTCCAGGCTCAATTGTCACCGGAATACTTCTGTATTCGCGGTCGACGTATGCGACCGCAGCGGCTTGGCTAGTCACGGGAGCGATCGCGCAGGCAACTTTTTACACTGTCGCGTATACCTTTGAGACGGGCCTCGGTTGGATTGGATTGACCATCATGTTGCCCGCAATGCTTTGGTCGGGTGTCTTCGCGACCGGGCTGACGACGGGCCAGAACATGTTTCGCCATTCTAGGCCCGCTTCTCCTCGCTACATTCTCTTCAAGACATTTACCCAGATCGTCATAGTGTGGACGATCATCCTGGGAATTATTCCCCTATTGCTCGTTCAACTCGAAGACAAATTGGGAATCGATCGACTGGAATTTCCGGCGCAGCGTCTGATCGCGTCGATCCTCTTCGTTATCATCAGCTTACCGGGCGTGTGGTCGGCCGTGGTAATGTCAACGAAAGGAAAAGGAACGCCCTTGCCGCTTGATCACGCGACCGATCTGGTTATAAGCGGCCCCTACCGGTATGTCCGCAACCCAATGGCCGTGTCCGGCATCGGCCAGGGTTTAACTGTCGCCCTATTTCTGGGCTCCCCGATTGTCGCGATCTACGCACTCATGGGATCGGCAATTTGGCAGTTGATCTTTCGCCCACTCGAAGAAGATGACCTTGAGGCCCGGTTCGGTAATGAGTTTGATAAATACCGCTCTAAAGTGCGGTGCTGGATACCAAGACGGTCTCCATTCTAGTCGATCCGTCCATCATAGTTCGCAAGATAAACGACAATATCGTCCGCCAACGACGTCCGGTGCGATGGCGTTGGGACGCCGTTGACTATTATCGAAACGACCAACTCCTCGCCGCCGGCTGTCGTGACATAGCCGGACAGTGCAGAGACCTGATCGAGCGTTCCTGTCTTGCCGCGGACGTTGCCGTTCGCCGATGTACCTTTGAAACGGTTTCTCAGCGTGCCGTCGATGCCGCCGATCGTCAGGCTGTTCCGCCAGTCGACCGTATTACGGCTTTGCTTCGCCATGTAGCGGTATAGATCGACGACCGCTGAGGGCGTCACGAGGTTATGGCGTGACAGGCCGCTCCCGTCGTATTGGACGATGCCGTCACTGGCGATGCCCATCTGCTTCATCACGCTGCGAACCGCCGAAAGCCCGATAGCAGAACTATCCGCCGTCGAGCCATTTCTCGACTGCTCGCCGAGTGTCCACAGGATCGTCTCGGTGTACATGTTCTGGCTCGGCTTCATCGTCTTGGCGGCGATCTCGCGATAGGACGGCGATTCGAGTTTTGCGATCTCGATCTGCGACGTTGACACCGGAATGTTCGCCGGCTGCAAACGCGATCCGCCGGTCACGACGATCCCTCGTTTCTCGAGTCGCTGCTTCAGCAGGGCGATGAACAATTCGGCAGGCCGGCTGACCGTGATCGTGCTGGTGTGCCCGCCGTTCCCTGCCGGCATCGTGCCTGTTATTTCCAAAATATTCTGATGAATGCGTTTGTGGACGCCGAGGGTTCGATTGGTCGAGGACGACGTAGTGACACATGAGTTTAGGACCTGGAAGATGCTATTCGCCGGCGAGATCGTAACGATACACGGACTGCCGACCGCCCCGGGCCGGACCGACAGATCGACCGTGTTATCGTTGATCGGCAGCGCTGAGATCTCCGCCCCGTAATACCATTGCAGGTCGTCCCATTCCCACCCCATCGGCAGGGCAAAACCCCTGAAATAACTTTCGTCACCGATAATGCTGCCGTCAATTTGCTTCACACCGGCACCCGCGATGCGGTCAACAAGTCGGTCGAGGCCTTTGTAGTAAGTTTCAGGTTCGTTGGAGGAAGTTCCGAAAAAAGCCGTCGATACTGAGATGTCGCCTCGGCCAAATATACGGAGATCGCCCTTTATCGTGCCGTCAGCGTCGGGCAGGGCGTTTGCGAATACGCTCGTCACGAACCGAAAATCCGGTCCCAATCGCTCGAAGCCGGCGGCCACCGTGAAATTCTTCATATTCGATGCCGGCATGAAGTATTTTTCCGAATCGTTGTCGAATACGACTTTGCCGCTGTTCAGCGAAACGATCTTCACGCCCACGCGTCCGCGCCTCACATCCATCGAGAAGATGCGCTGGCGGATCTTTGACTGCAATTGCTCAAGCGACTGGTATGCGGCTACGGGCGTCGTGATCGGTTGCGGCGTCGGCGTCGAGGTTGACGTCGGGGACGGCGAGGCAACGCGGGGCCTTTCGGTCACCTGAGCCGCGGTTTCTACGCTTACAGCCAAAATCAGTGCACCACTAAGGGCAATCGGTAAAAATACTTTCTTCATACGCAGTCCTGAGAGATTCTATCAAATGGTTGTGATGCGAAAACAACCGAATCTACCGGCCGAAGCACAAAATTGTGACGGGCGTCACATTACCGGGTCTTGGTCTACGGTACCCTGCGCAAAGAGCGCGGAAAACGCTTTATAAATGCGGTCGATCTTCCGCGATTTGGGATTGATGAAAGTGGTGCTGACGCGGTATGATAAATGTTTACCGCCTCGAGCTACCGGCTCCAAAATAGAGTATGAAACGGATCAAAGGGATCATCCTTGCAGTATTTAGTGTGTTCGCAGCCGCCATCTATTTTGGCCAGCATGGAGCATTTGTGACGGATCGCGTTGCCGCCGGCAACGCTCCCGCGGCACCCACCCACGTCGCCGCCTCCGATAACGACTATTCGACAAAGGTCGGCATAAGTTGGGCGACGATGCGGGGGGCGACGCTGTATCGCATCTTTCGCAATACCACGAACGACACGGTTACGGCGACCGATATCGGCACCACTGAAGCTAACTACTTTTTCGACGAGACAGCTGTAGTTAGCCAGACGTATTTTTATTGGGTCAGGGCCGAGAATGGGACAAATTACAGCCCGATGAGCACAGCCGACCAAGGGACGAGAGCGTCCGGCGAACTGCTGCCAGGGATTTTGTCACCGTTAGAGCCGCCGCCGATGCCGACCGAGAATCCTGTCACTGGCGCCAAGGCGTATCTTGGCAAGGCCCTCTTTTGGGATGAGCAGCTATCGTC
>CAZWSK010000057.1:3156-13842 GCA_964636445.1 uncultured Chloracidobacterium sp. | reverse complement strand
CGCATCACGCTAAACAACCGTCGCGTATCAGGAAACTCACCCTTTTCGATGTACTTGACCCAGGTGCGATTAACCCCGACAGGCACCTCGTGCTCAGCCTTGCAGGCTACAGTACAGGCGTGGCAGCCGATACACTTTCGGTTGTCGATTATGAATCCGTAATTCATTGAATGACGTGGCGGTATTTATTCTAGAACATTGAGGTCAAACAGGCTAAGCAGGACGGCAATTCGAGCTTGTCATTGAAGGTGTTCACATTCTATATTCGTACCGTTCCCGAAGTACCCCAAATTTAGGAGTGACGAAAATGCAAAAACGCATATTGATGGCCGTTTTGTTGACCATAGCCTGTTTGCCTGCCATGGCGGTTGCCCAGTGCTCGATCGGAGCGTGGGTGGAGGACCCGGAGCTGCCAAAGGCTACGACGAAGGTACACAAGGCCCCTAGTCTCACGAGTGAGGCGCTGGCAGACATACCGTTTGCCGGCGATGAAGAGGACGATCAGGCGATGATCGAGATCACGGGTTATTCGGCGGCGAAGGTGGACCGCTATTGGACGGGCTGGGTACGGATCTCTTCGGCGGTGACGGTTGGCGGCGCGGAACTCTTCAGCGGCGATGGCTGGATACCTTCGGACCGCGTGCGGGTCAACGTGCAAACGCCGACGAACAAACCTGCTCCCCTCTATTCGGCCCCGAAAAGAGGTTCAAAGCGCATCGGCACGATCCCGACCGAGACTTTCGTGAAGATCGTCGGCTTTAACTGTTTTGGCTTTAAGGTCAGGTACAACGGAAAAGTCGGCTGGGTCGTGAAAGCGATGACATGCGGCAATCCCGTTACGACCTGCGCTTGATCTGCCTGTGTGACGCTGGTCATATTCGCGGGCGATCCGTTCGTTCATGATCACTATGAGAGACTGACGAAGCATGCATAACGTAGATATCGACCTGGTCGACATGACCTTTGACGTGATGAAGTTCGCGATCCAGCGCATCACGAACGCAGACCCGCCGCTTGGTATGCCACGTACCGAGGAAGAACTGATGGCGGACTGCGGCGAGACGATAACGCCCGCGGGTATCACGGGCGAAAAGGCTTTCAAGCTCTTTCGCGAGGTATTGTTGCCGGCAAGTATCTCGATCGACCATCCGCGCCACCTGGCGTTTGTCCCGGCGTCGCCGACGCGGGCGGCTGTGATGTTCGATCTCGTGACGTCCGCGGCCAGCGTTCACGGGGCATTTTGGCTCGAAGGCGCGGGATGCATCTTCGCCGAGAACGAGGCCATGCGTTGGCTCGTGTCGCTCACCGGACTGCCGAAGGGGGCGTTCGGTGTCTTCACGAGCGGAGGCACGGAGGCGAACCTTGCCGCACTCGTCGCGGCGAGAACGGCGTGGCGCGAGCGCTCGCTTGAGTTGCAAAAGCAGCGTGGATTGGTGATCACATCAAGCGGGGCTCATTCCTCGGTCGCCGCGATGGCACGAGTGATCGACGCAGATCTGATGACGCTCCCGACCGAGGACCGATTCACGGGAAGTATGCTCGAGCAAGCTCTCGCGGCAATGCCCGAAGACGACCGCGCCCGGCTCTTCGCCGTCGTTGCTACGGCCGGGACCACAAACGCCGGGATCATCGACGAGTTGTCCGAGATCGGTTCGATCTGCCGCCGGG
Organism: uncultured Chloracidobacterium sp.; assembly: GCA_964636445.1. GTDB lineage: Bacteria > Acidobacteriota > Blastocatellia > Pyrinomonadales > Pyrinomonadaceae > OLB17. Next base: position 12,174 of record CAZWSK010000057.1, on the reverse strand, counting down.
AGAACATTTGGTTCCACGCGGACGCTGCCTACGGCGGCGGTGCGTTGGCGTCCTCCCGTATGCGGCCGCTATTCGACGGTATCTCTCTTGCCGATAGCGTAACCATCGACCCGCATAAATGGTTGTTCTCGCCCTATGATTGCGGCGCCGTAATATATCGCGATCCGGATCTCGCCCGGCGGGCACATGCGCAAAGCGGTTCGTACCTCGATATTTTTTACGAAAAGGCCTATCAGGGATTTAATCCGGCGGATTATCAGATACAGCTGACAAGGCGTGTGCGAGGGCTGCCGCTATGGTTCTCGCTGGCGATGCACGGCACCGACCGATATGCCAAGGCAGTCGACGACGCCGTCGCGCTCGCAAATCTGGCGGCGAAGATAATCGACGAGACGGAAGACCTTGAGGTTGTGCGGGAGCCGGGGCTTTCCTGCGTACTATTTCGTCGCAAGGGCTGGAGCCATCAGAACTATGTCGAATGGACGTTAAAGAATCACCGCGAAGGCCTTGCTTTGGTAGCCCCGACAAAATGGCGTTCGAATGGCGCGGAAGAGTCGGTCGCGCGGTTTTGCTTTATCAATCCCGACACAACCGAGGATGATATCCGCAAGATCCTCGCGACGCTTGCCTGAAGCTACTAAGCGGATTTCAGCGTGGCTAACGCCGGAGCTCTCGCTGGAAGCTCGGATTTGACCGGCTTTGTAACCGCTTTTGGTTCGACAGTGTGTTCAAGTTCGTGCTGATGGGCGACCGAACTCGGCAAAACACACATCATGCCGATGAAGACCAGTCCAAACGCGAGGAATCCAAAGACAACCAGCGCGAACATCGTCATCGCTCCGGCAAAGAAAGTTACCACAGCGGCTGCGACGCTTAACACCCACAACGATACATAGAATTTTGGCGACATAAAGACCGAGCACCTCGTTTGCTTATGTTTTCGATCCGGGAGTCGATCTATAGTCGCTTTCGCAAATCTCGTGCCGAGCGATTTACAGCATCTTGCGGCGATCGTCTCTGCTATCTTGCGAAAAAATTCGCACTGGGAGCTGCATTGTCGTGAGGTTTTCCGCAAACGCTGGCGGTCGCAGCTTAATCGGTCAGCCGCGTGAGACGGAACGGTGTTTGCAGTATCCTAAAGGCAGAGTGAAGTGCAAAAGCCCTTTCAGGAGGCCATGAATGAAGATACTAATTGCAACGGACGGATCTGATTACAGCAAGGCCGCGATCAAAACCGCGTGTGAGAGCCTGATCCGGCCGGAGAGTGCGAACGTTTTGATCGTATCGGCATTCGAAGACGCTCCACCGATAATGGCCGAGCCGTTTGCGATCTCGGCGGAGTATTACCAAAAAGTGGAGGACGCCGTCAGGGAACAGTGCGACACCTTCGTTGATGAGGCCAAGGAGATGATCCGCGCGCACTTCCCGTCCGCAAACTTTCCTATCGAGACGGAAGTGCTGCGCGGCTCGGCCGACCATCAGATCGTTGAGAAGGCCGGCGAATGGAGCGCGGACGTGATCGTCGTCGGTTCGCACGGGCGCGGCTTTTGGGGCCGTTTGTTGGGTTCCGTTTCGGACGGCGTCGTCCACCACGCGCCATGCTCGGTCTTGGTCGTTAGAAAGTAGTTCCTATTTTTGTATCGCTCGCGAGAGGGTCTCGAGCAGAGCCTTTGCCGTATACGGTTTAAGCAGCGATTCAGCTACACGAAGCTCGGTCAGCTCGGCGGACTGTTCCTGCGTTATTAGGCCGCTCATGACGACGACGTCAAGGCCCGGATATAGCTGCCGGATCTCGCGGATCAAGGCGAGCCCGTCCTTTTGGGGCATCGCGAGATCGGTCAATACGGCAGAAACCTCTCTGGAATGTTCTAAGAGAATCTCTACAGCTTCCGCACCGTTTGCCGCGGTAAGGGTCCTATAGCCGAACTTTGAAAGCGTCGCTTCCGCTACGTTCCGGATGTTCTCCTCGTCGTCTACGACAAGAATGAGCTCCCCGTGGCCGTGCGGCAGGGCGTCAGCGACCGATGCGGCGGCGGCCGCTTCCCCCTCATTGGCAGACGGGAAATAGATCGAGAACCGTGTACCCTGCCCCGGCTCGCTGTATACGTTGATAAACCCGCCGTGACTCTTGACGATAGTCATTGTAGTCGCCAAACCGAGGCCGGTCCCTTTTCCGATCTCTTTCGTCGTAAAGAATGGATCAAAGATACGCTTTGCGATCTCGGGATCGATACCGGTGCCGGTATCCTTGATGGTCAACAGGACGTACTGTCCCGGCACTGCATCGACGTTCATTCGGGCATAGTTCTCATCGATATTGAGATTCTCCGCATGGATGCTTATCGTGCCGCCTTCAGGCATTGCGTCGCGGGCGTTGATCGAGATATTCAGCAGAACCTGATGAAGCTGCGTTGGATCAGCTGAGATCGGCCATAGGTCAGAAGGGATATCGTACTTGAGTGAGATAGATTTGGGCAGCATCTCACTCAGCGACGCGACAAAATCCTTGACGATGTGCCTTAAACGGATCGTGATCCGGTCCCCGGACATTCCGCGAGCGAACGTAAGAACCTGCTTAACGAGGTGGGCACCCCGCTCCGAGCTCTCTCTGATGATGCCAAGCCATTTTGCAGAATCGGCAGCGTTAACGTTGAGCTGAAGCATATCCACGGCCATCATGATCGGCGAAAGAATATTGTTCAGGTCGTGCGCGATACCGCCGGCGAGGGTGCCGATCGATTCCAGCCGTTGCGCACGCAGCAGGTGTTCTTCGGTACGTTTGCGCTCAGTGATGTCGGTGTTGGTGATCAGGTAATAATCCGGTACGCCCGAGTCTGTATGCACCAAGGTCCACCTGCTATCTACGATGAGTTTGTCCCCGCTGCGTGTGACCTGGACCGCCTCAGTGTGCCACTCAGGCGTTTTTGAAAGGGCGGTCCTGGCCTCGGCCGTGCACTTGGTCACGCCCGCGCACAGAAGGTCGTTTACTGACCGTCCGAAGGCCTCATCGGCTGACCAGCCGTAGATCCGTTCGGCACTCTTGTTCCAGTAGAGGATCTGGAAATTCAGATCGCAGACCAGGATGGCGTCCTGCGCCTTGTCGAGAAGAGATGCTTGTTGGCGAATCCGTTCCTCGGCCAGCTTGCGGTCGGTGATCTCCGAGCGGATCGCGATGTATTGGACCGGCTTGCCGGCTCTATCCAGAAACGGAACGATAGTAGTGTCGACCCAATAGATCGCCCCGTCCTTCGCCCGGTTGCGCAGTTCCCCGCGCCAAATGTTCCCTTGGGCGATCGTCGTCCAGATGTTCCGTATGAATTCCTTTGGGTGATAGCCGGAATTGATAAGGCGGTGGTCCTGTCCGATCAACTCTTCCCTGCTGTAGCCCGAGATGTGACAGAACTTATCGTTGACATAGGTGATGCTGCCGGTCTGATCTGTTATAGCGACGATCGCCGACTCGTCCAACGCCCGCTTCAGGTCTGTAAGCTGTTCACTTGTGGTTCGCGTTTTCCGGCGCTCGCTCATCTGTTTGCTGATCTTCGTGTGTTAGGTCGTAACCGGCCTTCTTTAGCTTATAACGGAGCTGGTCGCGGGATATATGCAGCAGCTTCGAGGCCTTTGTCAGATTCCCGGCCGTGGATTCGATCGCTTGCCGGCAGAGCTCAAATTCAACCTCTTCGAGCGAAACGCCCGAGGCCGGAAGCCTGATCCCTCGAGAGTCTGCGGAGGTGGCCGCGGCAGGATCGATCGCGAGCATGTCCGCGGGCAAATGCTTCGCGGTCACCGTGTCCCCATCCTCGAGTATCGACGCGCGCTCGATCACATTGCGAAGTTCGCGCACATTGCCGCTCCAACGGTATCGTCGGAAGATGTTGGCAACCTGCGGCGAGAGGCCGACGAGCGGTTTTCCATGACGCTTAAGGTTGACTTTTGAGACGTAGTGGTCCGCGAGTTTCAAAACGTCATCGCCCCTGTCGCGAAGCGGAGGAATATCAACCTGGATGACTGACAGCCGGAAATAAAGGTCCAGACGAAAATTTCCGGCTTCGCTCTCTGATTTGAGGTCACGGTTAGATGCGGCGATTATGCGAGTATCGAATTTGATGTCTTTGAGACCGCCGACTCGGCGAAAAGAGTTTTCCTCCAGGACCCGAAGAAGCTTGGCCTGCAGAGACAATTCCATCTCCCCGATCTCGTCAAGGAACAGCGTGCCGCCGTGCGCCTGTTCGAGAAGTCCTTCCTTTCTTTGCTTTGCATCTGTGAATGCTCCCTTTTCATACCCGAAAAGCTCGGATTCGATCAGGTTAGCGGGCAGCGCGGCGCAGTTTATCGCCAGATAAGGGGCGTCCGCTCGTTCGGATGCAAAATGAATGGCTCGAGCGAAGAGGTCTTTTCCCGTGCCGGTCTCGCCGTTTAGCAGGATCGACATCACCTCGGACGCCGCCACGCGGCAGGCGAGTTCCTTCGCCTGCGCGAGGCTTTCAGAATCACCGATGATCTCATCGAAGCCAAAACCTTTGGAACGTTCGACACGCGCTTGTTTGACCTCTCTGCGAAGCTCATGGGTCTCGAGCGCATTTCGCAGCGTGACACGCAGTTCCTCGGCCCTGACCGGTTTACCTATGAAATCGTGCGCCCCGCCGCGCAAGGCCGCCACCGAGTTCCCAACGTCGACGTTGCCGGTGATCATTATTACGATCGTCTCGGGATTCGTCTGTTTGATAGTGGTTAGGAGGTCAAGGCCCGACCCGTCAGGGAGATCGATATCGAGAAGCACGACGTTAGGCTCTTCGGAGGCAAACAATTCTTCGCCGCTCTTGATGCTGTCCGCCTCCAGGGCGTCATATTCCCAAGACCTGACCGCTTCGCACAGGGCCATCCGAACGAAGCGGTCGTCATCGATGATGAGGATCTTTGCGTTGGGGGCTGTCATTTACAAAAGACGGGATCCAGTTAGATTGTAACCGCTTTTACGGTAGTTCATGAAAGCCGCCACCCCGGATCCCGCGAAAAATGCCTCATTAGTTCGTGAACGCTCCCTCGACCGGCACGTCAGTCGATAGTCAGAAGGCAAACGCGGCCGGGCCCGTATTAGACCGGTTGAGCCACCATGTGCCGCCCCGGTGCACGGCAGGATCGGTCTTGCCATCGCCGTCATAGTCCGCCGGAACGAGGACGTCGGTATTGCTTCCCCACGTCCAAGTTATCAGAGCCGCGTTCGAACTCTGCCTGATGTACCAGACGCCTGCTCGGTAGGGGCGATACGATCCAGAAATGCCAACGCGTTTCAGGCAATTGAAGTGCCCAAGGGAAATCCCTTGCTATTACCACGGGGTTGCCATCCCACGATCGGGAACAGCGCTGGGTTTTACGCGGCGATCGTGAACTTTTCCGCAAAGCCGCTCTGTGATAATAATCACAGTAAAGGGCTTTTCTTGTCAGCTACAATGATGACGAACTAGCGTGAACATACTCACAGCGCGATCATCCATTTACAGGCTGTTAACGGTATCTACCCTCGCGGGAGCCGTTTGTGCCTACCTCATGCTGTTTGGGAACGGCGATGGGCCCAGTTATGCGCAGCGGAGCGTGAACAGACAGGCACGACCAACAAAGTTTTCTCACGTGGTCGAGGCTCATAAGAAAGAATGCTCATCCTGCCACACCTTCCCATCGTCCAACTGGGAAAGAGTAAGGTCTGGGCCCGACGCATTTCCCGACATCACGGACTATCCGAAGCACGACTCATGCGTATCGTGTCACCGGCAGGAATTCTTCACGGGCCGTCCGCCCCAGATATGTTCGATATGTCATACGCAGGCCCTGCCCGAGGGTGGGCTTAGATACCCGTTCCCAAATCCTCGAGAGCTTTTTGACAAGAGCCCGAAGGCCGTCGGACACGAATCGGCGTTCGCGGTGTATTTTCCGCATGACAAGCACATCGGAATCGTGAGTGATAACGGCCTCCCCGGCTATCAAGGGGCATTTGTGAACGCCGCCTATCGAGCCGATGAGGCCTCGTGCGCCGTGTGTCACGCAACCATACAGCCGCAAGGCGATTCTCCGGATGAGCAGATCGGCACGCCGCCAAAAGGATGGGGCAGCCGGCATTGGCTTAAGAAAGGAACATTCAAATCGGCACCGACCGGGCATCAGCAGTGCTTCACCTGTCATTCGGCGGATTCAGGGATGACGCCGGCTCCAACCGATTGCGCGACGTGCCACAAGCCGCGTCCGGAAATGCCGAAGGCCGACTTTGACGTTGCGTTTGCTATTAAGAACACGGCGCTCGACCGGTCTTCATTGCTGATATGGAAGAATCGTATATCGTCGGGTAAATTCCGCCATGGTTTTGCGATGCACGCAGATCTCGAATGTGCCACATGTCATACTGCTGAGGCGATCAATACGCTTGACCCGATGTCGTCCCGTGTCTCGATCGCATCCTGCACGATGTGCCACGCCACTGCCACGGCGGCTGACGGCGGCGGCCTCAATGTTGAGTTTGAAAAGCGTGCTAAGAACAAACGGTTCGAATGCGTGCTGTGCCACATAACGTTCGGCAGGCAGCCGGCTCCGGCGTCGCACACAAAAGCGTTGGCCGAGGCGGGAAATTAGCTATGAGCAGCCCCAACACTGACAGGACAAGTGCTGACAGGATCAGGCGGCGATTCAAGCTCGTCGTCGTATTGATAGCTATTCCGATCTTCACGATTTACTTTTTATCCGCCTGCACGAGCTCCGTTGTTGAAAAGAAGGAGACCGAGAGCCCCTTCAAGCCGCTTCCCGAAAATATGGTGGGCACAGACACGATGGATGATGTCGACTTTTCGAAGTTCCGTCATGACAACGAAAAGCATAGCGAGATTCCCTGCCTGCTTTGCCATCAGCAAAAGGACGAGGCGTTTCGTCCACGTTTCGCTTCGCATACGCCTTGCGCGGGCTGTCATACGCCGCAATTCGAGGACAAGAACCATCCGATCTGTTCCACGTGTCATACGGGGCCCGATACGGCTGAGCTCAAGCGGTTTCCGTCGATAGCAAGCTTCAGGACGAAATTTGATCATTCGGCTCATATAGGCCTTACTTCGTGCTCGACATGTCACGCCCAGCAGGGCGATGGGATGAGCGTGCCCGCGGGGGGCGACGCGCATGCTTCTTGTTTCACTTGTCATACCGCTGACAAGGTCATCGGCGATAGGAATATCGGCTCGTGCTCGACCTGCCATGAGGCCGGCTCACCAAACCGTATCTCAGATTCACGCGCGACCATCGGGTTCAATTTTGATCACGGTAACCATTCGCGGATGTCGTGCAACAACTGTCATAAGCCGCTGGGCGGTAACAACATGTCAGCCATCGCCGTTTCGGAGCACAAGAATCTGCAGAACAGCTGTGCTACCTGCCATAACTCGCGGCGAGCGTTCGGGCCTAGTCGAATGAGTGACTGTCGCCGATGCCACACTGAGCTTCCATCCGGCGGCCGGTTCGGCGTACGGTTCAGCCACAGTGTTCACACCGGAACCGATTGCGCGACCTGTCACAAGCAAGGTGCGTCGAATTTCTCGGTTCCCAACAGCCAGACTGCACATACCACATGTTTCCAATGCCACGCGCCAGGTAAGGCGGCTTCGTCAAAGAGCACTTGCTTCGCGTGCCACCAGATCGGCGGTGGGATGGACATCAGGCCGTCACGGGCGGTAATTCCGGGTAATTTCAAGCATTCCGCGCATGAATTCATGGGCTGCGATTCGTGTCACGCTCCTTCCGGGGGTAAGATGACGGCACCCACGGTAAGAATGCATAAGGCCCAGGGCGCCGGTACGACGTGCGCGACGTGTCATGACAATCAGGGCGCGTTCGGCGAAGATTTTGCAAATTGCAGGAGGTGTCACGTCGGCGGGCAGTTTGGCCGATAGCGATATAGGGAGGCGTTATGAAGAACAGTCTGAAGCTCGGATTCGCAGGCGCGTTTCTGGCTATTTCAGCCGTGTTTTCGCTGGATCTCGGCCCGCGTTCGGCCGCACAAGACGCTCCTTCCGTTCCGCCTGTTGGACCGCGCTCGCACAACGTGAAGCTGGAATGCTCAGGTTGTCACGGCCCCGGCACGACGCTGCCGAAACTGGGCGAGGGGGAGCAGTTTCACAAGGATGCCCATCGCCAGTATTCAGCGAGCATCCACGCAAAGATCCAGGCCAACGCCCACCCGGCGGCAGTTTGTGTCGATTGCCATACGGTTGACGGCGACATGACCACGGATTTTCCGCCGAGCGATCCGCGTTCGACCGTTTATGCGGCAAAACAGGAACAGACATGCGGCAAGTGCCACGAGAACGCCTACAACTCGTTTCACGACAGTATTCACGGCAGGTTATTGGACAAAGGCGACACCCGAGCCGCCTCCTGTTCGGACTGCCACGGCCGCCATACCATCCAGTCGACCAAAGGCGACAACATTCGGTTGGATCGCGCTCATCTTTCGAATACCTGCAACAGCTGCCACTCAGGAATAGTGCCTCAGTGGGAGACCAGCGCGCACGGCAAGGCCTTTAAGGCCGGCAATCCGAAAGCACCTATGTGCATAGACTGTCACGAAGCGGTCTCGCACAAGGCTGCTCCGGCGACCATTCGCGATTTTTCGATGCAGATGATCAACCGCTGTACGGAGTGTCATACTGCGCAGCGGCCGACCTATCGCGACACGTTCCACGGCCAGGCGACGGCCTTAGATTACAAACTTGCCGCGACATGCGCCGACTGCCATACGCCGCATCATAACCTGCCGGCTTCCGATCCGTTGTCGTCCGTGCATCGTTCGAATGTTGTTCAGACATGCGCGACCTGTCACACGAACGCCACGGCCAGCTTCGCTTCGTTCAATCCGCACCCCGAGCCGAATAATCCTGAGAAAGGGTTCTGGATCTATGCAGTGAACACGTTCATGAAGTGGCTGCTGCTTATCGTGTTCGGCTTCTTCGGAATTCATACCGTGCTCTGGCTGCAACGCTCGATCGT
>CAZWSK010000057.1:0-3056 GCA_964636445.1 uncultured Chloracidobacterium sp. | reverse complement strand
ATGCTTCCGCGGCCGCAGGATGTGGTGGACGCCTTCCAGATGTTTCGATGGTTCCTTTACCTCGGGCCTAAGCCAAAGCTGGACAAGTTCACGTACTGGGAAAAGTTCGATTACTTTGCGGTGTTTTGGGGCATCCCCGTGATCGGCCTCTCCGGTCTCATGCTTTGGTTCCCGGGATTTTTCTCGAGCTTCCTGCCGGGTGAGGTGCTCAACATTGCGATGATCGTCCACAGCGAAGAGGCTCTGCTCGCAACTGCGTTCATTTTTGCCTTTCACTTCTTCCATAACCATCTCCGGCCCGAGAACTTCCCCATGGACCTCGTGATGTTCACCGGACGGGTGCGGCTGTCGTGGTTTAAGGAGGAAAGGCCTTTGGAATATGAACGCCACGTGGCGGACGGAACTCTCGATGACATCATTGTCCCGCCGCCGTCGAAGTCTTTCCGGGCCGTGGCCCGAGTGTTCGGATTTGCGGCTTACTTTCTCGGGCTGTTTTTGGTGATCGCGATCTTTGTGACATTATTCACGGTGAAGCACTAGGCTCGCGAAAAAATTCGCGGTCGCCGCGACGTCGCGATCTTTATGCAGCCTTTGCGGGCCTGGATTCATCCGGTTTCAGCCGGCGGTGATAGGACAAAACACTGGTATGTAGATTGCAGTGAGAGCCTGTGCGGCGTGGTTGCAAGACGCCGATGGAAATACCTATTCAGGAGAATCTCATGAAAAGCAATCGTATCAAGTTATTTACTATCGCGTCCTTCGTGGCCTTGGTCGCGTTCGTGATCGTGTTCAGAAGCACACCGGTCCGCGGGGCGGCGGCTCCCGACGTGACCGGTGATCTATACAAGGCCAAATGTGCAATGTGTCATTCGCCCGCCGCTGCAAAGTTCTATGATCCGGCGATGCCTGACGAAGAACAAGCCCGGGTCATTTTAGAAGGCAAGAAGGGCGAAAAGCCGCCGCACATGCCCGCATTTGCAGATAAGGGCATCGATGCCGCCGGAGCTAAGGCACTGGCGGAATACATGAAGAGCCTGCGACAGGCCAAGTAGAGCGGCAGAAGCCGCGAAACTCGGCGTTTTGGCAGGGCTGCCAGTTGGTCATCCAACTGGCAGCCTTGCTATATTTACGAGTACCGAACCACCGAAGATCATTATGAGCGAAAGCGAGAAACAAGAACAACAAACGCCTGGCGAAAACGAACCCGCCGAAAGGAAGAAGCCCGGACTGCTCAATAACTACATTAGTTTCATCGGACTGGCGATCGCCGCGGCCGCGTTCACGAGCTTCCTCCTGCTGTTTTTGATAGAGACCTTGGGCGGTACGGAGAATCCGTACGCGGACCTGATCACGTTCATCTTCGTGCCGTCGATCCTGGTTTTCGGACTCGCGGTCGCGGCAGTTGGTGCACTCCTGGAACGCCGACGTCGACGCAGCCGTTCGACGGAGGATGTGCCCCGCTACCCGGTGCTCGATCTGAATGATCCGAGGCGGCGGCGGCGGCTAGTTGTGCTCGTAGGAATGGCGTTTATCTTCCTGTTTATGAGCGCTTTCGGGAGTTATCGGGCCTTTGAGTATACGGAATCCGTTACGTTTTGCGGACAGGCCTGCCATAGTGTGATGAATCCGGAATATGTCGCATACCAGGCTTCGCCTCATGCCAAGATCAGATGTGTCGAGTGTCACGTCGGTAGCGGTGCTGATGCATACGTCCAGGCGAAGTTCTCAGGGGCCCGCCAATTGCTGGGCATTGTGACGGGGCACTACAACCGTCCCATCCAAACACCCGTTCACAATATGCGGTCGGCGACTGAGACGTGTCAGTCTTGTCATTGGTCTGAGAAGTACCACGGGGACGTCCTGAAGGTCTTTAGCCACTATGGATATGACGAGGCGAACTCACTGAATCAAACGCGAATGAACATCAAGGTGGGCGGCGGCGACCCTGATTCCGGTGCCGTCGGCGGTATACACTGGCATATGAACATCTCGAACGAGATCACGTTCGTATCAGCTGACGAAAAGCGCCAGATCATCCCTTGGGTCCAGATGAAGGATCGTAACGGACGGGTTGTGGAGTATACGGCGAGAAATTCAACGATGTCCAGAAGTGATATCGACTCTGCCGCTAAACGGAGGATGGACTGCATCGACTGCCATAACCGGCCTGCACATAGATACCTTTCCCCTAGTCAGGCCGTTGACCGCTCACTCGAGGCGGGACGGCTGGATCAGCAGCTCCCATTCATTAAGGCGCGTGCGGTCGAGGTACTCGCGACGCCTTACGACACAAACGATCAGGCGGTACGGAACATCGCGGACCGTCTCGACGAGTACTACCGTACAGCCTATCCCGATATCTACAGCCAAAGGAGTGCGTCAGTCAAGAATGCGATCGCTGAAGTTCAGCAAATATACCAGACGTATTTTTTCCCCGAGATGAAGACCGATTGGCGGGCGCATCCTGATAACATCGGTCACTACAACGCCCAGGGGTGCTTTCGCTGTCACGACGGGCAGCATTTTTCGCCGGATGGGCAGGTGATCCGCAATGAGTGTGCGGTTTGTCACACTACGGTAGAGCAAGCCTTTAAGGGGGCAGCGTTTGTTCCGAAGGACGGCATCTTTCAGCATCCCGTCAATCTCGGCGATAAGAACACATGGCAATGTGCTTCATGCCACCGCGGCGACCGGCCCTTCAGCCACCCGATGAATCTTGGGGACATCTCACAGTTCCAGTGTGCCGAATGTCACAAGGGCCAGGGCCTATAAAAAGGACGATCCGCAAAAAAAAAGGCGGCCGGCAGTCGAGACTGCCGGCCGTTCTAGTTTTCCAGTCTTCTTAATTAACGGTCGGCCGCGTGGCCGCCGAAGTAGATCTTCAGAGACGTATAAGGCAGATGGGCCTTATAGTTCTGAAAAGGTGTTTGAGTGTCACGGAAACTGTAGTACTGATAACCGATGTTCCAGTCCACATTATCCGTCAGTCGTATGGCAGCTCGTGCCTCAGGCGTATTAAACCTCATCGGATACGAGGTGATGAAGTTCTCGATCAC
>CAZWSK010000056.1:12594-14060 GCA_964636445.1 uncultured Chloracidobacterium sp. | reverse complement strand
CCGCGGCGGCAGGCGAATTCTCCATTACTTTCTCGACCGCGACGCCGCGAACCGATGACAAGCCAAATTTCGTGAAATTGTCCTTGTCGACCTCGGTCGTCTGGACACCGAGATAGCCGCCGCTGCCAAAACTGAATGCGAACGCGCGCTCGACGTCCTTCTTAGCTTCCGGCGCCGCCTGTCCGGCCGCCAGAACGAACGAGGCCGCCACGATCAGGACCGATGAGAAGAGCTTTGTGAACATAAATTAACCTCCGAATTATCTATATAATTGCCCAAAACTTTTTGGTTGCACGAGCCCGGCAATAGGTTTGCCGGCCCTCTGACGGGCGTTACTAGGAGAACACCGCCGGGCCTGCCGTTGTGACGGCGGTGGTGACATCGTCGAAAAAATATTGACTTGTAATGCATTGCTGTGCTATAAGTGCAACACTTTTGATCTTTGACAATCTACGTCCGCTGCTGCTGGAAATTTTTTTTCGAAATCGGCGGGACAGACGAAATTTCCTCGTAACATATCGTCGTTGCAACAATTAAGTGTCCCACCGGCTGCGTGGGACACGTGCGGGACACATGGCGAGTGGGCCTCTTCCTTACGGCCACAGTTTTTTTTCAAAAGTGGCGGGACAGGGCATCAAGTCGCTTGTAACCTACTGTGATCACAACAATTAAGTGTCCCGCAAGCCGCGTGGGACACCTGCGGGACACCGCCGGGACACGGGCAGCGAAGTAGCTCGCCCATAATAGTCATCAGACTTTTTTTTCAAAAGTGGCGGGACAGGGCAAGAAATTGCCCGTAACCTCCTGTGGTAACAACAATTAGGTGTCCCACCGGGGACTTGGGACAGCGGCGGGACAGCGGCGAGACAGTTCGTGTTGACAGATCAGCCGGCCGAGAGCTTTTGCAGACGTTCGGCGGCGGCCTCGAGGGTTTCGTCCTTCTTACAGAAGCAAAACCTGACCTGCTGCGAGCCGAGTTGCGGATCATGATAGAAAGACGACCCGGGCACGACCGCGACCCCGATATCGCGAATAAGGTGTTTTGTGAACTCGATATCGTCAGCAAAGCCGAATGCCGATATGTCGGTCATCACATAGTACGCGCCTTCGGGATAGTCGCATTTGAAACCGGCTTCCTGAAGCACCGGCACGATGAAGTCACGCTTTCGCTGGTATTCACGCTGCAGCTCATCGTAGTAGCTCGCCGGGAGGCCGAGAGCATACGCACCGGCGTGCTGAAGGCAGTTAGCGGCACCGACGGTAAGGAAATCATGGACCTTGCGGATCGCACCTGTAATGTCCGGTGGCGCAATGCAGTAGCCGACACGCCAGCCGGTGACGGAGTAGGTTTTGGACATCGAATTGACGAGAACCGTCCGCTCACGCATACCGTCGATACTCGCCATCGTGATGTGCCTTATGTCGGCACCGTCGCGGGGATACAAGATATGTTCGTAGATCTCGTC
>CAZWSK010000056.1:0-12494 GCA_964636445.1 uncultured Chloracidobacterium sp. | reverse complement strand
CCGGCGATCATCCCTTCGGTCGAGCCGCAGGTAACGGTGATCTCGGTCTCGGGGTCAATATCAAGGCCGAGAAACCACTTGGATTTCTCAGCGATCGCGTCGCGAAACGATTTGACACCCCAGGTAATGGCGTACTGATTATGATCATCGGCGATCGCTTCCATCGCCTTTCGCTTGATGTCTTCCGGAGCTGCAAAATCAGGAAAGCCCTGGCCGAGGTTTACGGCACCGTACTTTACAGCCTCACGGCTCATCTCGCGAATGACCGATTCGGTAAAACTCGCGGCCTTTCGCGACACGCGCCCCTTGGCGATTCTTTGTCCGTTCATAAGATTAGGATGTTATCACGCGCCTTGCGGAAAACGGCTGAGCCCCCTTGGGCATCACATACCCGTTCTCAGAAACCGCTTGTGGCGCCCGTGTCGCGTGCGATAAACTTCACGTTACCGCATTTCGAGAGAGGTTTGTATTAATGAAGGCTCGTATTTTTATAGTATTTATCGTCCTTTTAGCGCTTGCCGCCGCGGCACTGGCTCAGGACACACCGACCTCCAGGGGTTACCAAGTTGGCCCCGGCGACGAGGTGACCGGAAAGGTCCTCGGTGAAAAGGATTTTGATTTCGTCGCGACGGTCGACGAGGACGGACGTATAGAGGTGCCGTTCTTTGACAAGCCGGTGGACGCAAAATGCCGTACGGAACGCGAGCTTCGCGTCGAGGTAGAAAAGCTTCTGGCCACCTATCTCAAGAATCCTCAATTGAGCCTTCGCGTGACCCAGCGTAAGAGCCGCCCCGCCGCCGTCGTTTACGGCGAGGTCAATCTGCCCGGCCAGATCGAGATGATGCGGCGGGCCCGGCTTGTCGAGTTGCTGGCATTTTCCGGCGGCGTCAAGGAAGAGGCCGGCGGCGTTGTGCAGATATTCAGAACGCAGCCGCCGCTGTGCACAGATTCGTCTGACGAAGGCAACTGGACGGCCGAGGGGAGCGAAGCGGGCGATGTCCCGTCGCGAACCTTCAGCCTCGCAAATGTGAAGACCGGTAAGGATGACGCCAATCCCATCATCTATCCCGGCGACGTGATCTTTGTTCACAAGGCGCCGCCTGTCTATATCACGGGCGAAGTGCAGACACCGCAGGGCATCTATTTAAAAGAAGGCGGCCTTACCTTGACCGAGGCCATAGCAAAGGTCGGTGGTGTTCGTCGTGAAGCCAAGACCAAAGACATCAAGATCTATCGCCTCAAACCCGGCGCGAAGGACCGTGAGATCATTGCCGCGAACTACGACCAGATCAAGAAGGGCGTCGAGAAGGATGTTCCGCTGGAACCCATGGACATTATCGAGGTCGACCGCGCAAAGGATAGCATTGCGATGTCGATCTTAAAGATGGCGATCGGGGCAGGCCGGGCCGGTATCACGACGCTGTCACAGACCGGCGGTATGCGAGTGATCTATTGATCATAGAGCCTGCTGATGACGTCTGCGTATCGCTCGTCGACAACGCGGCGTTTGATCTTGAGCGTGGGCGTCAGTTCGCCGGACTCGATGGTCAGTTCATTTTCAAGCAGGGCGAACCTTTTGACCTTTTCCCATTGCCCAAGCTCCGGCGTCATGGCGTCGATCTGGCGGGCAAACAGGTCCATGATACGCGGATGCGAGCACATCTCGGCGCGGGACATTTCGCCAAGCTCCTTGTACTGCACGTAGGACTCGAGCATCTCGAAATTAGGCACGATCAGCGCGGCGGGGAACTTCCTTTCATTACCGACGAGGACAGCCTGGTTTATAAAGCGTGACGCTCTGAGCATCTGCTCGATGTGCGCGGGAGCGATGTATTTGCCGCCTGAGGTCTTGAACAATTCCTTCTTCCGGTCGGTAATGATCAGGAAGCCGTCGTCATCGATCCGTCCGATGTCACCCGTCTGGAACCAGCCGTCGTCGGTAAAGACCTCACGCGTCGCATCGGGCTTCTTGTAATATCCGAGCATGACGCCCGGACCTTTGACCTCGATCTCACCGTCGGCGGCTATCCGGACCTGGACGTTTCGGATAGGGCGGCCCACGGTGCCGACACGGATCGCCGAGGGATTGTTCGACGAGATCACCGGCGATGTTTCGGTCAGCCCATAGCCCTGCATTATCGCTATGCCCGCGCCCGTGAATATTAGAAAGATATCGTCCGGCAGGGCCGCTCCGCCAGTGATGCATAAACGCAGCCTGCCGCCGAAGAAATCGCGAAACTTGGCGTAGACCAGCCTGTCCGCCACACCATGTTTGGCCGCTAGAGCCATCGGTATCGGGTGGCCGGCATTCTCGAGTGCTGCGTATTCCTTTGCCACAGCGATCGCCCAGTCAAAGATCATCTCATTGACGCGGCCAGCCTGCAGCGCCTTAAGGCGAGCGCGTTCAAAGACCTTTTCAAAGATCCGGGGCACGCCGATAAAGATCGTCGGCCGTACCTCCTTTAGGTTGTCCGGCACCTTCTCGATCGACTCAGCGAAATAGACGCTCATCCCGTAGCGGATATAGACGTACATTCCCGTCCGTTCAAAGACATGCGACAGAGGCAGAACCGACAGCGAGATATCCCGACCGGTAAACGCGTATTCTTCGCTGGCGTCAAGGACGTTCGAGATCAGATTGGCGTGTGTCAGCATCACGCCCTTTGGCTCGCCCGTCGTGCCGCTTGTATAGATCAGAGTCGCTACGTCACCCGGCTGGACAGCATCGCTGAGTTCATCCAGGAGCGCGGGCCGATCCTCCATTAAGTCCGCGCCCATCTGCTCAAGTTCGTCGAGTGAAATAGACCGCTCGTCGTCAGGCATCGGGCCGCGGAAGATAACAAACCGGTCGATGGACGAGCATTTATCGATCGCTCCGCCCACGCGCTCATACGTGGCAAGGTCCTCGAGAAAGAGCACCTTACTCTCAGAATCCTCGACTATGTATCGGACGGAATCGGGCGAAAGGGTGGTGTAGACCGGCACGTCAACGATGCCGGCAAACTGACATCCCGCGTCTGCGAGCGTCCAGTTGGGGCAATTCGCGGACAGGATCGCCGCCCTGTCGCCTTTGCGGAGGCCCAGTGAGTGGAGTCCGAGCGCGATGTTTGCCGCGCGAGCGACCATCACAGCCGATGAGATCGCGAGCCACCCGGCGTCTGTTCTGTGGTTTAAGGCGTTCGGAAGATCAAACTCGGTCGCGGCACGGCGAAAGAGCTCAGGCAGCGTCGAGGGCTCGGCGGTCATTGCGACGGAATTAGAAATGGACGCTCCGCTTAGAAGGCTTGGCTGAGGCTTCATCATCTCGGCCGCATCCCGTCAAAGAGTAATTTCACAACCTCGCCAGCCATGGGAGTGAGTGGATAATGTCGTTCGGAAAGGACCCAATTGGTCACCATCTCGTCGATGGCGCCGTAAAAGATCTTGGCTGCGACGATGGGTTTTACGTCTGAACGAAAAACCCGTCGCCGCTGCCCTTCAGCGATCGTCGCGCAAATAATATCGAGGTATTCGCGAAAACCGGCCGCTGAAAATTCCTGCATGAACTTCGTTGAGCCACGCAGTTCGACCTGAAAGACCACCGCAAGGTCGCGATCCGAACCAAGCCGATCCAAATGAAGCTCTGCGATACGGGCGAGCTTTGCATCGGGCGCGTCGATCTTGTCGATCTCATGCCTTCCCTCTGCGATGAACTCCGCCATCGCGCGGTCAAAGATGGAGTGAAGAATATCGTCCTTACCCTTGAAGTACAAATAAACTGTGCCATCAGCGACGCCGGCCTCGCCTGCGATATCCGCGACCTTCGAATTGAAAAAGCCCTTGCGCGCAAACACGGCTATTGCCGCACGCAGGATAGCCTCGCGCTTGCCGCTGACAGCGGGACGGACAGCCGTTCCGTTCTTCGAGTTCTTAGGCATACTGCAATGAATGAGTATTCATTCATTGTGCCACCCTTCCGCCGCGTTAGCAAATACCTTATTTCACGGCCCCGTCTACTCGGCCCTAAGTACCCATCCGTTCGGATCGACGATCGGCTCCGGTCCCGAAAATCCGATCGACCCACTGTTATTCGGCATAGCCACTCGCTGGACTTTTCCATTAACTACAACGTCGACCGGCATAGGGAACGGCATACCATTCGGCGTGTCCCACCGCAGATGCAGGGCCCCATCGCGCGACTCGGTAACCAAACGAGGCAGCTTCGGCTGACGTAGGTACATCTCGAAGAGCCAGTCCAGTTCGATCCCAGAGTCTGCCTCAGCGATCGTCAGAAAATCATCCGTATTGACCAATCGTTCCTGCCGTCCGTCGGTGTATGTTTCTACGATCTTGGTCGGATATGCCATATGTCTTAGGGCCTTAAAGAAAGCCTCATCGCCGATCAGGTATCTCAACGTATGCAGAAAATAAGCCCCCTTGCCATATATATCGCCATCGCTCGTCTTGTAATCGGGAGCCGCGAGGTAAACCTCATGAGCAAACTTCGCCTCGCGGGGTGCGACAGGCTGCTTGTTGCGAAAGCCCTTCGCGCGGTTCTTCATCGCCGTGAAGTAAGCCTCCTTGCCCTTGGTCTCCTCGACCCACAGGGTGTCCATATATGATTGAAAGCCCTCGTGTATCCAGAAATCCCGCCAGTCGCTCGCCGTCACAAGATTTGCCCACCATTCGTGTCCATACTCGTGGAACATCAGCCAGTCGAACCCATCGGGAGCGAACTGATACTTGTTTCCATAGGCGATATTCGTGGAATGTTCCATGCCGAGATGGGGCGTCTCCACGATCCCGAGTTTGATCGACCTAAACGGGTACGGCCCTAGGTACTTCTCAAAAAAGGCATTGTATTTCTTTGTCTCAGCGATCAATTTGGCTCCATTCGCAATACTTTCCGGCAGGATATAGAACCTGAGCGGGATCGTCCCACCAGCCACGGTCGGCACTGTATCTTCCAACAGCTTGTACGGTGCTGCGTTAAAGACCAGCGAATAGTTCGAGATCGGATTCGTCATTCGCCAGCTGTATGTCGAAGTACCTCCGGCGTTCTTCTTAACGCCCTGCAAAATGCCGGGGCCCGACGCCACTAGCGGGTCGGGCACCGTAATATGCATCGACGCAGTTGCCGCCTTATCCGAGGGATGGTCTTTGCACGGGAATAACAGGTCGGCGCCGTCATTTTGCAGAGCAACCGAGATCCAGTCTGCGTTTGACGGGGTTTTTGTCCAAATGAAACCACCGATCCATGGCGGATTCGGAGCCACGCGCGGTGTGCCCGAATAACTGATCGATGTCTTGATGGTTTCGCCTACCTGTTTCGTCATCGGGAACCAGATCCACACCTTGCCGCCCTTGCGTTCATATCTGAGATCCTTGACGGTGTCGGTGACCTTGCTGATCGTGTACGGCGTGTCGAGATCCAAGACGATAACATTCGTAGGAATGACCGTTCTCGCCGTCATCACGGTCGTGCCGGTAATAGACTTTGCTTTTGGGTCGGCGGAGACAGAAATGTCATAATCCTGCACATCGAATGCAGCCTGCTCGAAGGCAAGCGGCCCGCCGGTTTCTGTGGGTCGCGCACCATGTTCGCGTTGGCCAAAGGCAGCAACCGACAAGACAAATAGGGCAACGAAGGTAAGGGTACGTTTCATTTTCTGGCTCCCCATGGATCGTTTATGGTATTCGTCTCGAACATACATCAAAAGAGCGCAATGTTAAAGAATGCGGCACTAACTCTAACGGTACTTGCGGCCCTCGGGGCTTACGCACCGGGCCAGACATCTTCTCCAACTCCGGAGGCAAAAAAGAACGAAAGGCCCGCAGCGACGCCTACGAGCACACCCGAGCCCTTTGACAAGGCGGACGTCAAGGCGATGGCGGCGAAGTGCGTGACCCTCGACACCGAGGTGGGCGTGATCGATATCGAGCTTTACCCTGAACAGGCGCCGGAAACGGTCAGGAGTTTTCTCAATCTTACGGCCCAGGGATTATTCGACACGACAACGTTTAGCCGAGTGGTCAAAGGCTTCGTAATTCAGGGCGGTGATATATGGACGAGAACAGGCGGAGTCAACTACGCGATCGGGACGCGTGCTCGACGGACTATACCTGACGAGCCGAATCGTATACTTCACGAACGCGGTGTGCTTTCGATGGCCCGCGGCGATGAGCCCAATACAGCAACGACGAACTTCTTCATCCTTGTCGACGCCGCATCGTATCTCAACGGTAAGTTCGCCGCGTTTGGGCGAGTGACGAAAGGCATGGATGTCGTCGACGCGATCAATAAGGCGCCGGTTACTGAGGAAAAGCCGGAGAAACCTGTGCGGATCAGGAAGGCACAGGTCGTTGAGTGCAGTATTAAAGCTCCCTAGCGAATGCCAGCACGTGTCCGTCCGGATCGAGGCTGTATGCGGCCTCATGGCCCCAGTCGCGTGAGGCGAGCGGACTGATCTCGACAGCACCTGCGGCGATCGCACGTGCGTGATAGGATGCGGGTTCATCAACCACCAGATAGATCTCGGAGCGCGGCACGCCGCGTCGGGCCTCAAATGTTTCCAGCTCGATGTTCAGCAACCTCGACGCACTAGTCTCCGGCATGATCCCGAGTACGGCACCCGCAGCGTCGAATTCCGTCATGCCTTTCACATGAAGCCGTGGAGTGCAGCCGAGTGTCCGTGAATAAAACTCCATGGCCCGCTGCTGGTCGGCGACGTAGATTATGAAATGGGCCTTTCTTACGCTCACTCTGCGAGGTCGACCTCCAGGACCATCCGATATTCGTTAGCCATGGAGGGATGGCCGTGCGCCATGGACACATCAATGCCTTTCCTATAGGTCTCGACAGCCTTCCCACGATCGCCGCTTAGCAGATATGCGTTTGCGAGTACGCCATAAGCATTGCCTTCGTCCTCAGCGCTGGCGAGATAATCTTCGAGCAGGTCGATCACTCGAGCGTGATCACCTGTTTTCTCATACTCCTTCGCAAGCCCGAACAACACCATCGTATTCGACGGGTCATCCCGCAGCATCTGTTCAAAAACCTCGATTCGGTCCATACTGAAATTCTACTCTAGTATCAGAACAATCTTTGCTGGACAGCCTCGACAGATTCGGCCGGGCCGGGCAACGGGACCTTCTCTGTCGCTCGGTCGCGAACGTTAAACCCGAGCCGGCTGGCGTGAAAATCGAATAGCTTCTTCGTGATCTCCCACTGCTCCGTCTTGCCGACCGAGCGTTCCTTGAATGACCGGTGCCGCAGGCTGCCGCCGCGCTCACGCTTCATCGTGTTAATGATCCTGGCCACCCGCGTCTCGGGCAGGCGTTCGTTCATTTTCTGAACAAAATACTCCTCGATCGAATCGGTATCAAGGTGGAGCATCGACATAAACGCCCGCGTCGCTCCGGATTCTCTCGCTCGTTCGAGCAACCCCGGAATATCAGGCTCGTTATAACCCGGAATGACCGGAGCGACGCCGATACCCGTAACGATGCCCTCATCCGACAGGGTCTTCATTGCCCTGAATCGCGCCTCAGGAACCGGTGTGTACGGCTCAAAAGGATTCGACTTTTCCTTTGTTAAAAATGGCATTGAGAAAAACACGGTCGCCTTTAGACGTTTGAGCACGTCGATGTCGCGTGTCACTAGCGGCGATTTTGTGATCACGCCGACCGGAATACGAAAGTCTAAGCAAACTTCCAGGCACCTTCGTGTCAGTTCATAACTCGCCTCGAGCGGCAGGTACGGGTCAGTCGCGAACGAGAAATCCAGATGCGGCATTCGGTCGCGGCATTTCTTGAGTTCTTCGCGCAGGAGCTGCGGCGCGTTCGGCTTGACCACGATCTTTGTCTCAAAATCCGTGCCCGCACCATAGCCGAGGTACTCGTGATACTGCCGCGCAAAACAGTAAGTGCAGCCGTGTACACAGCCCCGATAGCAATTGACCGTATAACGCCAGCCGCCTTCCCAGTCTGAGGCAAAGGCCTTGGTTATCACCTTCTTGGTCGCAGTTTCCTCAAAGACCTCAAGTTTTGTCGGCGGCGGTTCGCCTACGTACTCGGCCGAGTATTTCTGATACGGGTTGGGAGGGTTTTTGATATATCGCACAGATGCAACATTACCGCATCCATACGGAGAATGCAAGCTATAGCGTTTTTTGCATCAAAAGGTCAGTTTGCGGGTCAGAGCCAAGCTGAAAAGTGTGCTTCCCGACGACCGCGAAACCGTTCTTCTCATAAAACCGCTGTGCCCGCGGATTATATTCCCACACGCCCAGCCACATCACGTCGCGGCCCTCGACCACAGCGCGTTCAAAGCATGCGTCCATCAGATTCTGCCCGACACCTTTGCCGATGTACTCCTGATGAGAATAGAGACGCTGCAGCTCGACGGGACGGCTCGCAGTGATCCCGGGTTCGATGTTGTCGATGATGATCTTTGCATAGCCCGCAGGTTTCTCGTCGATCTCGGCGATCAGGAAAATATTTTGATCGTCAGCCAGCTCGGACGTTATCTGCTCGAGATTGAAGGCCTGCCGCATGTAGTGGTTCAGGTCGTCCGGGGCGTTCTTTGGGTGATGCGCAAACGCGTCCCAGAACGTAGTGTAAGCCAGGTCCGTCAGGACTTTCGCGTCCTCGATTGCAGCCTGACGGATTTTCAAAACCAGCTCGGGCATGTTTACACAATCGCCCTCTCGCCTAGGCCTCGTTTAGCGAGACTTCTAAACTGATCGACCTGTTCGTCAGAATCAAAGACATTCTTTGGCACAAACAGGCTAAATTGTTTGCTTGTATAGAACAGAAAATCAGTTTCATTTTCGACAAAGCGTATTATTGCTTGCCACTTTGTCGTCGTAGATCCAAGTTCGCTGTCCGCGTGTAGGCCCTCACCGTCAATCTTCATTTGGTATTCTGCCTGCAACACCGGGCTCGATTTGAACTGTTTGGAAATTGTTCTTCTTAGGATGAGCGGGTCGATCACCTTTCTTGCGAACACAATCAGCGCGCCGACTATAGACGCGATCGCCGCAGCGATAAGAATCGAGCGCGAAAACGAGAAGCTCGGGGCATCCTGACCTAAGACCAACATTATGAGAAAGAACACCAAAAAGACGCTCACCGCAGCGATCGCTGGAAGTTGTCGAACGACGAAGCGCTGGTTTTGCATGAAGCGAAGAACTCTGACGTAGTCCGCTTCAGCCAGCGCCATATTGAAGGCTACGCTCTCGGACACATCAACCTTTCGTGATCAGCTTGGCGATCGTCTGCAGCTGCATATTCGACGTGCCCTCATAGATCGCGCCGATCTTAGAGTCGCGCCAGAACTTTTCGACCGGATAGTCTTTGACATAGCCGTAACCGCCGTAAAGTTCGATCGCTTTTGAAGCGACAGCCTCAGCACAGCGAGATGAGTAGAGCTTTGCGATCGCGGCTTCCTTGAGGAACGACTTGCCGGCATCCTTTAAGCGTGCGGCATTGTAGACCAACAGTCGCGTGGCCTCGATCTCGACGGCCATCTCGGCGAGTTGGAACTGCACGGCCTGGAAGTTACCGATAGACTGCCCAAATTGCTCGCGCTCGGCTGTATATTTCAAAGCGGCTTCATAAGCGCCCTGTGCGATTCCCAGCATCTGCGCGCCGATGCCGATGCGGCCTTCGTTAAGCGTCTCGATGGAGACCTTGTAGCCCTTGCCGACCTCGCCTAGCACGTTCTCTTTAGGCACTTTGCAGTTGTCCAAAATGAGCTCGGTGGTCGAGGAAGCGCGGATGCCTACTTTGTCTTCCTTCTTCCCGACCGAGAAGCCTTCAAATTGTTTCTCGACAATGAACGCAGTGATCCCTTTGTAGCCGGCCTCAGGATCGATCGTGGCGAAGGTGATGAAGATCTCCGCCTCGTTACCGTTCGTGATCCACATCTTCTGACCGGTCAGTTCAAAGTGGTCACCCTTGTCGACCGCGCGAGTTTTCAGAGCGAATGCGTCCGAGCCCGAGCCCGCCTCGCTCAAGGCGTACGCACCGACGCGCCCGGTGGCCATTTGCGGTAGATATTTCTTCTTCTGCTCGTCGCTAGCCCAACGCATAAAGGCGTTGGTGACGAGCGTGTTATGAACGTCGACAAACACCGACACGCTGGCATCAACACGCGCCAACTCCTCGATGGCCAGGATCGCGTTAAAAATGGTCGAACCCGCACCGCCGTACTCCTCGGGCGATTCGATAGCCATCAGGCCTAGCTCAAAGCACTGTTTGATGAGATCGGCGTCGAGCTTTCCGGCGTGCTCCATCGCCTCGACCTTCGGCCGGACCTCGCCCTCGGCAAACTCGCGTACCGATGCGCGAAACAGTTCCTCTTCCTCAGACAGTACGGTTAGTCCGACGTTCGACAACGCGGCTCCTGCGGCAGTGCTCATAGCATTTTCCTATAGGTTTTTGTTAATTGAGTCTCGATAAAATACCATTTTATTCACGCGAGGCGGCAAAGGCAATACATTGGACCCTGCATCACCGATCCCAAGCATATCTGAATCAAAATTCAACCGCCTGACGTTGATAGCCATATTTCTCACGCTGGGCGGCATCGCCTTGTTCGGCTACTTTGTCTACGCGGTCGGATTTTGGGAGATCTGGAATGGTATCTCGCGCTTCGGCGTCGGCGGATTCGCCGTTATTCTTGCGCTTTATTTCGCCCGTCTCGTTGTGCGAGCCTCGGCGTGGAAGCTTTCGGTGCACGAGCCGCTGTCCCTAAAGCTCCGCGATACCGTCCCGGCCGTGATCATCGGGGAGGCGATGTCGAGCACCATACCGCTTGGAATCCTCATCAGCGGCACGTCAAAGGCCGTGGCGGTCCGTCGGCGTATCCCGCTCGTCGCGGGACTGTCGTCCGTCGCGACCGAGAATCTGTTTTACAGCCTTATTACGGGAATTTTCCTCGTCAGCGGTGCCGTCGTTCTACTCTCAGGCTACAGCACTGACGACGGTCTCGGATTTACGCTTATCTCGATTATCTTGGCCCTTCTCTTTCTGATCGCCCTTGGTATTTTGATGGTGGTCCGCCAATGGCATTTTGCGAGCTGGCTTGTCGGCTGGCTCTATCGCAGAGGTGTGATGCAACGTTGGCTCGAGGGCGGCCGAGGTGTCGTGCGGCAGTTCGAGGACCTGATCTACGGCTTTTACCGCCGGCATCCGAAGCGATTCCTGCCGATCTGCATCTTTGAGGCATTGTATCACGCGTTTGGCGTCGCGGAGGTATGGTTTATCCTCAGCCGTTTGAGCGAAACAGTGCCGCCGGTGGCGTCCGCGTTCGTGATGGAGTCGGTCAGCCGTCTCGTGACGATCATGTTCAAACTTGTCCCATTCCTGATCGGCGTGGACGAGGCCGGAGCGGAGTTTGTCGGCGAGACGATCGCTATTGGTGCAGGGGTCGGGGTAACGCTCGCGATCATTCGCAAAGGGCGAATACTGTTTTGGACCGCTGTCGGCGTGGCGCTGATCGTAAAACGAGGCGTATCCGTCGCCGAACTCTTAGCTCACCGAAGACGCTAGTGAAGCGGCCAAAAGACGGGGACTAGCGCTATTGAGACAACGAACACAATTATCGTCAAGATCGTTCCCACCTTAACAAAATCCATAAAACGATAACGTCCCGGTGTGTAGACGAGTACGCAAGCGGGCTCAAGGGGCGTTATGAATGAGAACGAGGCCGCATATGTCACGCCGACGATGAATGTGCGCGGGTTCATGCCCAGCGCAATAGCCGTTTGGACGGCGACGGGCACGACCACCAGCGCGGCGGCCTGATTGGACATTGGCTGCGTAAGAGCGACCGTCAGGATAAAAAACCCTGCGAGCACCGCGGTGCCGCCAAACTGCCCGAAGTACGTGTTGATCAGCCCGGCAAGATACTTGTCCGCCCCGGTCGCCTCCATCGCGACCCCAAAGCTCATCATGCACGCGATCAGCACGAGCAGGCGCAGGTCGACCAGGTCATACATTTCCGAGTAACGCACGGTTTTGGTCGCAAGTAAGACCATTACGCCCATAAGCACACAGACGACGAGCGGAATGTCGTAGCCCAGCACTACCTTTGACATCGAAAGCGCGATGAAAAGCGCGAAGGCAGCGAGAGCCCACCGCCGCTTCTCGATCCGGAAGCTGCTTTCCGAGACGTCCTCGAGCAGCATTACTTCGGAATCCGAGACCATCGGCGCGATGCGGTCCCGACGGCCTTGCACGAGCAGCACGTCTCCGAACCTGAACTGTACCTCGCTAAGCTTTTTAAGGATCGTCGAGCCGTGCCGGTTGACGGCCAGGACCGTCAATCCGTAGTTCTGTCTAAACCTCAGGGTCTTAAGCGTGTGGCCGACGAGCCTGGAATCCCGCATGACCATCAGCTCGAACAGGTCCACGTCTTCGCCCTCGAGAAGGACATCCGCGAGCATGAAATCCGGCTTTATCTCGAGTCCGATCTCCTCCTTAACGCGAAGGATCTCGCTCACCTGCCC
>CAZWSK010000055.1:11228-14199 GCA_964636445.1 uncultured Chloracidobacterium sp. | reverse complement strand
GAATTCGACGATCTACAAGGACTTTTACGAGGGCTGGTTCTGTGCCCCGTGTGCTGCATTCAAGTCAGAGGATGAATATACAACGCCCGAGGGCTCGGATGTGCCGGTCTGTCTGATACACGAGCGGCCATTGGATAAGATCGCAGAAGAGAGCTATTTTTTCCGTCTTTCGGACTATCAGGAGTGGCTGATCGACGTAATAGAGAACACGGACGGACTCGTGTGTCCCGAAGCGCGCAAGAACGAGGTGTTGTCGTTTATTCGCAGAGGTTTACAGGACCTTTCTATAAGTAGATTGCGAACTTCCGTCGCGTGGGGCGTTCCGGTGCCTGACGATGAAGATCACGTGATGTACGTATGGCTCGACGCGCTGTCAAACTATATCACTGCAATAGGTTACGGGAATGATGAGCGATCGGGATTCAACAAATTCTGGCCCGCGACCCATCTGGTGGGCAAGGATATCCTGCGATTTCATACCGTTTACTGGTTTTCGTTCCTTCATGCGGCTGGTCTGGCGCTGCCAAAGAGTGTGTTCGCTCACGGAATGTGGCTCGATGCTGACGGCCGTAAGATGAGCAAAACCATAGGTAACGTTATCGAAGTTGATGTATTACATCAATATTTTCAAATCGACGCGATACGCTATTTTCTGCTCCGCGACATGGTCTTTGGCCAGGATGGGAAGTTTGGCTACGAAAACCTGATCGAGCGTACAAATGCCGACCTCGCGAGTGGCCTCGGAAACCTTGCGAGCCGGACGTTCTCGATGATCTCGAAATACCGCGGCGGGATCATCCCGGACGGCAAGGTCAGCGAGGAGAACTATATAAACGCTAAACGAGCCGGGATCAACCCTGACGATCAAGAGCTCGCAACGGTACTCGGTCACGCTCGCGACGAATTTTTGCGGCGGTTCGACAACTACGAGTTCAGCCAAGCCCTCGAGGCACTGTGGACAATGATCGCCCGGATCGACAAGATGATCTCCGACGCAAAGCCGTGGGAGCTCATTAAGGATGAAAAGCAGGCTGAAACGCTCAACGCCGTCCTGTATCGCGCGACCGAAACGCTCCGTTGGCTCGCCGTGATGTTATATCCCGTGATGCCCGAGGCGGCAAAGAGCATCTATGCACAGATCGGCCTCGGTGATGAGATAGAGAAGATCGATCCGGCCGGCCTAACATGGGGCGGCCTTGCCGCCGGCACCGCTATCGGCGAAACGGTGGGCGTCTTTCCGCGAATTGATAAGAATAAAGTTATGAATGAGATAAATGAGTCAGCTACCAGTAGTCAGTCCGCGGTTGTCAGCGAACAGCCGGACACACCGGCTACAGAGACTGACAACGGGCAACCGACAACCGACAACTACATTTCCATCGACGATTTTATTCGGGTAGAACTCCGCGTCGGCGAGATCAAGGTCGCCGAAAAGGTCCCTGACGCCGACAAACTGCTGCGATTTGAGGTCGACCTCGGGGAAGAAACACCTCGGCAGATCCTCGCCGGCCTTGCCCAATGGTACGACCCGGAAAAACTCATCGGCCGCAAGGTCGTCGTTGTCGCCAACCTGAAACCCCGCAAAATGCGGGGCCTCGAATCCCAAGGCATGATCTGCGCCGCCTCACTGACCGAGGACGATACACCGGCGATCGCGACGTTTCTTGAGGATGTGAGGGTCGGGGCTCGGCTCAAATAGTGCTGATCGATTCCCATTGCCACATCGACGGCGAGCAGTTTGACGCGGACCGTGACGAGGTCGTGCGGCGGGCGCGGGAGGCTGGGGTTGGCATAATGCTCAATGTCGGCACAGGCGACCCGCGGACGGATGATTTTCGGCGGGCGGTGGCGGTTGCGGAGCAATATGACGGTGTTTATGCCAGCGTAGGAGTGCACCCGCACGATGCAAAGCTCTACGATGACGCGGCTGAGGAACATCTTATCGAGCTGACAAAGAACCCGAAAGTGATCGCCTGGGGCGAGATCGGGCTGGATTTCTATTATGATCACAGCCCGCGAGACGTTCAGATCGAGGTTTTTAGACGGCAGATCAGAACGGCGAAAACGCTTGGGTTGCCGATAATTGTGCATAGCCGCGACGCGAACGACGAGACGGTCGAGATCCTGACTGAGAAATACTCGGGAATAACTGATAACGGAGAACTGATAACTGATAACGCCCAGGGCGTGATGCACTGCTTTGGCGGGACGCCGGAAATGGCTGAGAAATTGATGGCGACCGGATTCTATATCTCTTTTGCCGGCAACGTTACCTTCAAGAAGGCTGAGAATTTACGTGAAGCTGCTCGCGTAGTTCCCCTCGATCGGCTTCTGATCGAGACCGACTGTCCGTTCCTCACGCCGATCCCGCATCGCGGGAAGCGGAACGAGCCGGCGTACGTAATTCATACGGCACAATACCTGGCCGAGCTTTACGGCGTCGAGATGCATACGCTCGCCGATAGTACGAGTCAGAACTTCATGAAAGTATTCAACCTGAACAGCATCGCCTAGCCCTGTGTTCTCTGTGCCCTCTGTGGCAGAATCTCTGTTTATGGCAAAAGAAAATTCATTCGACATCGTTTCAAAGACCGACTACGCAGAGGTCACAAACGCTATCCATCAAACGGCGAAAGAAGTCTCGCAGCGGTTCGATTTTAAGGGCAGCCACGCGACGGTCGAGCTTCAGGGTAAGGACCTGATGCTGTCGGCCGAGGACGAGACAAAGCTGCGGAACATGAACGACATTCTGCAGTCAAAGCTCGTTAAACGCGGCGTTTCGCTCAAGGCGCTCGATTATCAGAAGATCGAACCGGCTGCCGGCGGCACCGTGCGCCAACTCGTAAAGGTCCAGCAAGGCATCCCGATCGAAAAGGCCAAGGAGGTCGTCAAATTTATTAAGGACAGCAAACTCAAGGTCCAGGCCTCGATCCAGGGCGAGACCGTCCGCGTCTCAGGCAAAGACCGCGAC
>CAZWSK010000055.1:0-11128 GCA_964636445.1 uncultured Chloracidobacterium sp. | reverse complement strand
CTGATCGCGGCTGAGATGTCGCTTGTCGAGGCTGAGTACGAGCGGCAGGTGTCGTCGAATATTCAGGTCGTCAATTATCTGGGCGAGTATGTCCGTTCGTCGGGCGGGAAGCGCATCAGGCCGGCGTTGTTGATATTGTCGAATTACGCTGTCGGCGGGCGTGGCGATACAGACAATGTGATCAGGCTCGCGACGGTGATGGAGATGCTGCACACGGCGACGCTGGTGCATGACGACATTATTGATAACGCTGATATTCGCCGCAATCGCTCGTCGGTAAACGCCCGCTTCGGCAATCAGACGGCGGTCCTGATGGGCGACTGGCTGTATATGTCGGCATTCGAAACGACCGTCAAGGAACGCTCGCTCGAGATACTCGACATTCTCACGCGGCTTACGCGAAAGATGACAGAGGGCGAGCTGATCCAGCTCACGCGGATCGGCCGCATCGACGTGACTGAAGAGGAATACCTCGACATTCTGCGGCGCAAAACAGCTTTCCTATTCTCGGCCTGCGGCGAGGTCGGGGCGATACTCGCCGGTGCCGATGAGAAACGGTGCAACGCTCTTCGCGATTTTGGCATGGAACTGGGCATCGCATTCCAATTAGCGGATGATCTGCTCGACGTCACGGGGGAGACGCACCAGCTCGGAAAGGCGGCCGGATCAGACCTGATCGAGGGCAAAGTGACCCTGCCGCTTATATATCTGCTTAAGGAATTTCCTGAGGTTAAGCACGACCTCGAGCGGATAATGTTTGACGGCGAGTACGCGCAAGTATCGCGTGACGATATGCGGCGAATGCTCACGTCAAAAGGTGTTCTTGACGGCGTCAGAGACAAGATCGCATCGCACACAGACGCGGCGAGAAAAAGTCTTGCAGTTTTGCCGGAATCAGGGTATCGTTCTTGTCTGGAGACCACCTTGCAGTTCGTGACCAGCAGAAATAGCTAGAGCATCACTTTAGGTCGCACTTCAACTCCTCTGGTAACAATATGTTAGATGAGAATCTTATAGCGACACTTGAACAGTCGCTGAGCCAAACGCGAAACGCGCAGAACCGGCTGATCGGCCGCCTCCGCGAAGCCGAGAATGAGGTCGCCATGCTCCGGCTCGAGATCAGTGCTCTCGAGAACAGCGCCGCCCAGACCGAAAAGGCGATTGACAGTCTTCTGGTCGCGACACGCTCCGGCGGGCGTCCGTCAGGGCTCGGGACGGCCCCGACGATCGTTGACGAGCCCGATGAGGTCATTCCGATGACGCTCGGCCGCCGTTCGCATAGCGATGCTTTAAGCGCTTCGGGCCGTGAAGGCTCGGTGGCATATTTAAACCCAAACCATCGAAACATTCCATCTATTCGCAACCAGTTTGAGCCCGTGAGCAACCGCTTCGCCGACCGCACGATCACACAGGCGTGCACACTGCTGCTGCGTGAGGCCGGCGGGCCGCTTCACGTTAACGAGCTATACAATCTGCTCATAGCGGGCGGTATGAAATTCAAGGGCAACAACCCGACGATCTCTGTCGCGGTTTCGCTGAGCCGCAACCGCCGGTTTCGCAAGGTCGGCCCCGGCACCTTTGACCTCGTGATGCGTGAGGCGATCCAAGCTGCGTCGTAGGCCTGCCGACTTAGGTTATCGCTTGCAATTTTGAGTAAAAGGGCGTAGAACGATACTTTATCTTCCCTACGCTTAGGAGATCTCTATGGCATTTTACCGCCTTCGAAATATCGCGGCCGGACTGTCGGCTGTTTTGTGTGTTCTGACACTATCGTCCGCCGCAATAGCTCAGCCTGTGCGGCTTCGTTCACAACTGGCACCTCCATGCACGAGCAGCCAGGGAGCGTCGGCGAAATACGCCGACCTCTTCGCGGAAGGCAACATTGCGGTGCAGGGCAGCTACGGATGCCGCGGAGCTTTTATCTACGATATTTCGAATCCGGACGCACCGGTGCTCGCTAATTACTTCGACCCTGTGCGTCCGGGAACGGCCAGTACCAAGGAGCAGTTTCTTGAGGCCATTGTTCTTAACGGCCGGGGCTATTTTGGCAGCGGCGGCGGTGGCGGTGTCTATATCGTCGATCTGACCACGCCCTCGGCCCCAGTTCTTCTGGGACGCGTGACCTCGACAAACGGCGGCGGCCACAATTCGATCCATGAGATGGTAGTGTTCGAGCAGGGCGGCCGCATCTATCTGCTCGAGAATTTTAACGGCACGTCGAACAAGATAATGAAGTTCATCGACGTGACCGACCCCGCGTCGCCGAGCTTTGTTCGCGATCTAAATCCCACAGAGCCGCAATGGGTGCACGCGATGGTGGTAAAGGGCGATCGGCTGTATACCTCCGGCTGGGGTAACAGTTCCTCTCGCGGGCGTACGGAGATCTATAGCGTAGCGAACATCGGTTCACAGCCGGCGACACTGCTGGGCTTCATAGATGATCAGACCGCTATCACCGCGGGCAATAATATGCACTCCGCCTGGCCGAGCGAGGATCAGAAATATCTTTACAGCGCACGCGAGATCGGTAACAGTAATGCGACCAGCCCGGGCGACATTCGCGTCTACGACATTCAAAACCCGGCCCAGCCTTTTCTTATAAGAAAGATCTCTATGGCGGACCTTGAGATCAATGCGTCAACCCCGCACAATCCGGTCGTCGTCGGAAACAAATTGTACGTCTCCTGGTACCATGCCGGCCTGCAAGTCTTTGATCTTACTGACCCATCGAGGCCGGAACGCGTTGGGCAGTACGACACATATCAATCCGCATTTACCAAAGAGGATCAGGCGGCGATCGATGCGATCGACCCGCTGGACCAGGTTTGCGGGCGAAGCGAGAGCACGGGCAAAGCGATCTCCGGTTACGAGGGGGCATGGGCCGTGTATGCGGGGCTCGGCGAGGACCGCGTGCTGATCGGTGACCTCGCGAAAGGGCTATTCATCGTCGATGTGACCAAGGCCGCCACGATCTCGCCTAACAAGGTGTCCGACTATGACGGCGACGGTAAAACCGACGTTTCCGTCTGGACCCCGACCACGGGTGATTGGGCGATCGAGCTTAGCGGTGATACTACCGTCATCGATCCGCACTTCGGGCTGCCGGGCGATATCATCACGCCGGGCGATTATGATGGCGACGAGGTTGTCGATCTAGCTGTTTACCGGCCGTCAGCGGGAATGTGGTTTGTCGACCGAAGCACGAAAGGGTTTCTTGGTTTTCAGTTCGGCTCTAACGGCGACGTACCTGTCGCCGCGGATTACGACGCTGACGGGAAGACGGATTTTGCGGTGTGGCGTCCGACGACGGGCATTTGGTACGTGATGCAGAGCACGCTGGGCTTCCGTGCCGTGCAATGGGGATCGAGCACAGACAAACCGCTCACGGGCGATTACGACAATGACGGCAAGGCTGACATGACCGTGTGGCGTCCATCAAACGGTTTTTGGTACACGCTGCAGAGCTCGTCGACGATCGCTGCGATCAGGGCCTTCGGTACAAACGGCGACAGGCCGCTGATGGCGGATTTCGACGGCAACGGTGTCTCTGACCTTGCGGTTTACCGGCCCTCGACGGGCTATTGGTACATCCTCGACCCTGTCACGGATGCGTTCAAGAGTTACAACTTTGGTGTTGCCGAGGACATTCCCGTACCGGCCGACTATGACGGCGACGGACGCAGTGACGTCGCGGTATTCCGTCCGTCAAGCAATCAGTGGTTCCGTATCAACAGCACGAACGGCACTTTTGCTATCGGCCGGTTCGGCCAGACCGGTGACAAGCCGGCCCCGTCGTCAGTACAGCCGAACTAGGAATCGTTCACGCAGCGAACATCCAGGCCCAAGGTCATTAGCTTGACTTTGGGCCTTTTGTTCCTATGATTGCAGTATGAAACTCAACCTGACGATCGGCGGCGGCACGCTTGCGGGCCGCACGTTCGATCTCGAAACGGGCTTCCTCACCGTTGGCCGAAGCGACACATGCAGTGTCCGGCTCGACCCGATGACCGAGCGGATCGCGTCAAAGCAGCATTGCTTCATCGAGGCACGTGCCGACGGGTTTTATATTACGGACAATCAGAGCACCAACGGCACCCTCGTCAACGGCGAACGCATAAACTCGGTCCGGCTGAACTCAGGCGATCAGATACAGTTCGGGGCAAATGGCGTCACTGCCCATGTTCAGATCGACGCCACCGGCGGCCTATCCGACCGGGAAGAGTTTCGCTCGGCGCAGTTAGAACAATTCACCGTCGTGGCTGCGAACGAACCGCAGAACCTGCAGGCGTCGATCGCAAATTTTGGCCTTAACAGCATGCCCGCGGTCAAGCCGGAAACGCGCAGCACCGGACAGTATATTGGCATTGCGATAACGATCTTTGGGGTGATCTTCCTGTCCATTATCGTCGCCCTGCTTCTGTTCTCGAGCGTCGGTTTCATTCCTGCTGTTGTCGCGGCGATCGTCGCGTTTCTTCCGGCTGCCGTCTATATCCTGCCGCTTATCTGGCTGGACCGCTACGACCCGGAGCCGCTTTGGCTCCTCTCGCTCGCGTTTGCCTGGGGCGCATTGGTCGCGGTGATCGTGTCGTTCATCGTCAATACAGTGATCGGCGAGGCGACCGTTATGTTCGCGATGCAGGCTGGTTTTTCGATGCGCGAGGCCGCCGAGATCGGCAACGCAGTCGGGGCCGTCGGCTCTGCCCCTATTTTTGAGGAAGGGTCGAAAGGCCTCGGACTGTTGATCTTGCTGATCTTTTTTCGGCGCTATTTCGACGACATCCTGGACGGCATCGTATTCGCGGGGGTCATTGCACTCGGGTTTGCTACCGTCGAGAACGTGCTCTACTACGGCCGTGCGTTCGGCTCGGGCAGTTTTGGCGGCATTGCGTTTCTTTTCGTGCTGCGCGGTGTGTTCTCGCCTTTTGCCCACGTTACCTTCACGGCGATGACAGGCATCGGCTGCGGGATCGCGCGTGAATCGCATAACACGCTCGTCCGGATCCTTCTTCCGATGTTCGGGTATGTCGCCGCCGTCGTGCTTCACGCTATCTGGAATGGAATGGCCGTGCTCGGCGGACTGGGCGGTTTTGCGCTTGGTTACATTATTCTCGAGATACCGTTCTTTGCGATCTTCGTAGGTTTCTCGCTGTGGGTGATGCGTCGGCAGAACAAGATACTCACCGAGATGCTCGCCATCGACATCGCCCGCGGGCTCATCCCGCAGGAGCACGCGACGATCGCGACGTCAGCGTTCAAGAGTTCGACGTGGGTGCTTGGCGGGCTGTTCAACGGCAAGTTCCGTCCGCGTGCTAGATACGTTAGAGCGATAGGGAAGCTGGGCCTCAGCTACTGGCATATCCAACGTGCGACCGCCGCGCAGGGCCAGACCGGAAGTTTCCAACAGAATCCGATCCTGCGCGACGAGGTCAAAAGGTGGCGGGACCAGGTCTGAGCTACTTGAGCTCAAACGTGGTCCCGATGGTGAATGACCGCCCGCGGGCAGGTGCGTATACGAACTGCTCGGTATATGAGCGGTTAAAGATATTCGAGACGCCGACGTTCACGTTGAAATTGTATTTCTCACGCCTGAAGTAATAACCGCCGGCTATGCTGTGCGTAACAAATCCCGGCTCGGGAGTCACGACTTCGGTCGGTTCGACGCCCGGGGCCGGAGAGATGATCTCGGGCGGCACACGCTCCTGCCTGTTAACTATCCGCACGTTGTAATCCATGAAGTAGCTCCGCAGCAGGTTCTGCCAACGGAAACCGGCATTAGTGCGCCACGGGCTGATCGAGTCGAGCGGTTCGTTATCTGTCAGGTTGTCACCGCGGAGATAGCTCGTGTTTCCGTATGGCGTCAGGTAGCCGAGCTTGATCTTGAACGGTGCCTCGATCTCCGCCTCAAACCCCTGAATACGCGCCGAGCTTACGTTCTTAGTTTGGTAAACGTCGAGCGGTGGCCGACCCGGAACAAGAATAACTATTGGGTCATCGTCACGATCCCTTGCCTGAGGCGTCGCGAGGAAATTCTTGTACTTGTTGTTGAAATAAGTAAATGAGGCCGCAACCTTTGTCGTCCGAAGTCTCAGGCTCGAGTCAAAGTTCAGCCCGCTTTCGGGCAGCAGATACGGATTGCCGACGAGGTACCCATCAAACGATCCCGAGTCGGTAAAGAACCGCTCGAAGATGTTCGGCGTCCTGAACGACCGTCCAAGGCGGGCAGATGCGGTGACGTGTCGCGTCAAGTTGTAAACCGCTCCGATGTCCCCGGTGATCGCAGTATTAGTGACATTCAGCCCGTCCGTGAGTCCGGTGAGACGCAGGTCTTCGATCTGACTGGGCGTTAATCCAGCATGCAGTGCGAACTCCGTCGTCGGTCTTGCCTTGGTCGCAAACCGATCGTACCTAATGCCGCCTGTCAGTCGGAAGCGGTCGTTGAAGCGAAATTCGTTCTGTGCGAAAGCCGCGAAATTGGACAGCTTTGCATCAGGCACGCTGCGCGAGGTTCTGATAGTCTGGTCCGGCGACGTCGGCGTGGTTGAGCTAATGAATAGACGGCGGTCGGTATTGTCGTCCTGAAACGCACTCACTCCCGCGATGACCTGATACCGCTTGCCGAAATGCCAGTCAGACTGCAGGTCAAATCCGTTGGTTGTTGTCTTCGTGATCGTCTCGCTGAACTGGTACATCCCCGGAAAATAGGGCGGTACGGGGCCGACGGTGAGAATGTTCGTGAAGTTACGGTCCTGTTTTTGGTGAAACCCGGTCACGGTGATCCGCTGCAGATGATCCGTGACGTCTACCGTATCAAAGCGGCCCCCCATCTTGTCCCGGTTTGAGAAGGGAAAGAATGCGTTAAAGACCTCGACCAGCGCGGCCGACCCGATATCCTTTGCGCGGCGGCGTTCGAAGCTAAACTTCGCGGTGCTCTTGTCGCCGAGGAAGAGCCTGCCGGTCGCGAAGGTATTATTCCCATGCGACTGGGAGCCGAGCACCTCACCGTCGGAGGTGATGCCTGTGAGCGATAAGATCTCAGGCGGCACATTACCGTCTTTAAGGCCGGTGAAGTAGTTGCCATACCGCTCGAGTGACTGAGAGACGCGGAAAGCAAACAATTTACTCGAGCCGTTCACAGCCGCATAACCGTTATAGCCATTTTCGTTCGACGTGTAGAATGCCGAGACCGATCCGCCCAGGCGAAATCCGCCTTCACGGCGTGCCGGCACGTCTCTCGAGATGATGTTGATCGTGCCCGCGAGAGCGTCTGTCCCATAAAGGACCGAACCGCTGCCGCGGACGACCTCGACGGTCTCGATCTGCGACAGGTCGACAAGGCCGGGCTCGATGCCCGATTGTCCCGTTGAGGTGCGGCCATTGTTGAGCCGTTCACCGTCGACAAGGATGAGAACTCGGTTGCTTTCGAGCCCGCGAATGCGTGGGCGGACCTGAAATGCGCCTTCGCTATTGGTCGATGTACCCGGCAGCGAACGAAACAGGTCGCCAACATTGTTGACGGCACGTTCCTCTATCTGAGCACGGCCCACAACGGTGACCGGAACGGCCGTCTGCTCGGTTGAGACCTGCGTTCGCTCGGCGGTCACAGTGACCTGTTCCTCGATCGGCTGCGGGTTGACCGTGACGACGACTCGGGAGCCTGCATCGAGCGTGACTGAACTGAAACCCTTTACTGAAACGGCGATCTCGTATCCGGACGGGTCGCCGTCAAACTTGAATTCGCCGGCGTCGTCGGTCACCACCTGACGCTCGGCCTTGGTCTTTTTATCTCTTAATACAACTACTGCCCCCGGCAGCGGCGCCCCGGCCGCGTCCTCAACACGGCCCGATACGCCGTCCTCTTGGGCGAATGATGTAAGTGAAATGAAGAAGGTTAGGAGAACTGCGAAGAGCGATCTGGGAAACATCTTTACCTCTCGAAAAAGTTTAAGGTTAGAAAATGGGAGCCGGCAGAACAATCCGAAATGGAGCACGTGAGCTTGTTTTCCTCATTAGGTATTCTCATCTGGGTCTGCCAGTGTGAAGCAGGCCGTCCGCGGTCGTTCCCCGCTCAAAACGCCGGCTTGAGTCGATGCATGTCTCAATCCGCGTGCCATGGCACCCATCGCGCGAAAGTCACATTTTTAAACGACATTTAGTTGGAGCAGGCGTCAGAGTGCGCGGCATTCAGCGAATTGAATGCGAAAGAGCGCGAAGTTTTTCGCGCTTCGTTGGAGTTAGAAAAGAAAGAAGCGGGCCCGAAGGCCCGCTCGAGTGTGAGGACTATCGTACAAATGCAGCCGGGATCGGGACATCGCCCGCGGCACCGTACTGCCTGATCAGGAACTGTCCGTTTGAGCTGTACCGGACATACCATGTGCGGTTCGATTCGCGATATACGGCAAAGTCGGTCTTGCCGTCCCGGTCATAGTCGCCCGCGACCGGCTTGTCTCCGTCCGTTCCCCAGGGCATCGTGACGAAAGAGTCGTCGTTGCTCTTGAGAGCGTACCAGGTACCGTTCGAGGGCCTGAATACGGTGACGTCGCATCGTTTATCACCGTCAAAGTCCCCTGCGACAGGTATGTCGCCCGCCGTTCCGAATACCACGGTCCGCATATCACCCGTGGAGCTCTGACGGATGTACCAGGTTCCGTTCGACGGTCGGAATACGGCATAGTCAGCTATGCCATCGCCATCATAGTCTGCGGCGAGCGGCATATCGCCGGTAGTTCCGAACCAGTACTGTGTCGGAGCGCCCGTCGAACTTGGCATTACGTGCCATACGCCTTCTGTGCCGCGCCATACGGCGATGTCAGTTCGGCCGTCGCCGTCGAAGTCCGCCGGCACGGGCGTATCGCGGTTCATTCCGAACTGCAGCGTCCTTACTTTGCCGTCCGTACTGTCGCGGATGAACCACAGTCCCTGACGGAATATCGCGTAATCGACCTTCCGGTCTCCGTCATAGTTGCCCGGGACAACAACGTCGCCCATCGAGCCCTGTCCGAATTGCGAGTAGTTATAGCCGCCGGTACCCGAATTATTCACATACCAGACGCCGGTCTCAGGCCGCCAGACGGCAAAGTCCGTTTGCCCGTCGCCGTCAAAGTCGGAGATCTGCGTCTGTGCGGTGCCCGTAAAATCAATGCCGGCCTGGCTTTGGTTAAGGTTAAAGAAGTTTCGCTTCTGTGGCGAGAAGCTGTATTCCTCCTTCGACACCTTGACGTAGTAGTGCTTGAACGTCGCGACATTCGCAAGCGTGTAGCTTCCGTCCGGCCCCGTCTGAACGGACTGGACCAGCGGCTCGCCTTCGCCGATCTCATGTAGGGCGACCGTCGCATCCTCGATGCCGACGCTGTTGCGGTCAACGGCGCGGCCCGAGATCGTCACCGGCCCCGGCGGATTTACGGTCAGCAGAATGTTGACCGACGTCTGCAGGCCACCGTTGTCCCTCGCGGTCGCCCACAGCGTGTAATTGCCCGGCTGGTTCGGCTGCCAAAGAACGTTGAAGTTCCCATTGTTGACCTGTCCGACGTTGGTGGACATCGTCTCGTTGATCGCCGTTACCGACAGGTGAACGATCGTGCCGTCCGCGTCGGTTGCCGTCACGTTCACCGGTATCGCCGCGGGCATCGTGAATGTCGACCCGGCCGTCGGACTGTTGATGTTTACGGTCGGCGGCTGGTTCGGAGCGGACGATTCGAAATTGATATCAAAGATATCGTTCGTGACATTTGTGAAGGATCGCAACTCGGGCGTAAAGGTCAGGGTCCCGATCGGCTGTGGCGTGATCGTATAATCGCCGCCAGAGGGTAGGTTAAAGAAGCCATATGCGCCGAACGTGTTCGATACTGATGACTGACTCACAGGATTGCCGTTTACCGTCCCCGTTAGCACGAGTGTTACACCCTGCACCCATCCTCCGGCAGGATTCGTGACAAACCCTTGCATCCGGACCGCGCTCGGCGCCGCCTGCACGGTAACGGTCACCGACCCGGAATCACGAGACGCACCGTTGGAGTCCGTGGCCCTCGCGTAGATGTTCGAATAGGTTCCGACAGGCACGTTAGTCCACGAGAATTCATACGGCGCGGACGTATCAGTGCCGATGAGTGTGGAGCCTCTAAAGAACTCGACCTTAGCTATCGTCCCCTGAGTGGTCGTAGCATCTGCCGACAGCGAAATAGTTGCGGGGGCGACGAACGTCTGGCCCTGCGTCGGGCTTGTAAGGGAAACGGTTATCGAGTTTTCGATAGACCCGTAAAAGTTCTCATTCCAATCGATATAGCCTAAGAAGCCGATGTTCTTGACCGGCGGCTGAAAAGTGTAGCCCGCGAGGGTCGGCGTTATGGTGAGCCCGTCATTCGGGGTGGTGCCTAGATTCGTGAACGAATATGCTCCTGCGGCGTCAGTTGTCATGGTGGCATTGACGCTCGGGTTCGTCGGACTCGTTACGCGCACCTGCACATTTGGGATCGGCGCGTTTGTAAATTCATCCCGTACGAGCCCGCTAATTACGTGATTTATTGGGGTGACGTTGATGTTCACCTCGGCCGTTGCAGAATTGCCCTGAGCGTCCTGAGCAGTTGCCGTCAGCGTGTGCTGTCCGAGCTCCATTACTCTCCACGTCGTAGAGAATGGCGGCCCGGGCATCCATCCGACGATCTGATTATTCTCGTCCCTGACCTGAACTAACGTAACCGCGGGGGAGACGTTCATGTTGATCGGCACGTATGAGCCCTCGGTGAACGATTGTCCGTTGGTCGGCG
Organism: uncultured Chloracidobacterium sp.; assembly: GCA_964636445.1. Lineage (GTDB taxonomy): Bacteria > Acidobacteriota > Blastocatellia > Pyrinomonadales > Pyrinomonadaceae > OLB17. Next base: position 368 of record CAZWSK010000055.1, on the reverse strand, counting down.
AATTGAATGCGACCGTGACCTGCCCGCCATTCACGACGAATACGTGAACGGTCTCCATCGATGTCCCACGAAGCCCCTTGCTGTCCGTCGGTATCGCGTATAAGGCCCACGTGCCGACAGGTACGTTGTTCCAGGTGAATTCGTACGGAGCCGTAGTATCGGTGCCAAGCGGTATCGAGCCGGTCGAACTCGAATACGCGACGAAATCCATCTTCGCGATCGCGTCGCCGTCGGGGTCGTTAGCTGCTGCCTGAATGTTTATCGTCGCAGGGGCGTTATAGTTCGTCCCGTGCGCGGGGCTTGTTATGTGGCCTTCAGGCTCCTGATTCCGAAGGATCGTGAAATCGGCCGACTGATTGGCGCCGAGG
>CAZWSK010000054.1:3794-14412 GCA_964636445.1 uncultured Chloracidobacterium sp. | reverse complement strand
GGATGAAGAAAAGAAGGGCTCCGAGACCAAGCCGGTCCGCAATGTCTCGCGCCGAAATCCGGTCGCTACTGCTCCCGGTTCTGACTCGTCCGACCCCGACGACCGCCCCGCCACCCAACGCAAAACCATCTCCGAGGTCCTCCACGACATCTACGACGAACAAACCGGATAGCGTTGTGAGTTCAAGCTTCAGCCTGCCGAGCTCGCGCGTCGGGCAAGCAAAGCTTTAACTCAGAACGTCAATTCACATACGCCGCCGGCGTCGGAATGTCACCATTTTGCCCAAACTGAATAGCGTAGATCGATCCATCACTGCTGTTTAGCCGGTACCATATCCCGGACGAAGGCCGAAAGACCGTGATGTCGGCGCGCCCATCGCCGTCGTAGTCCGCCGGAGCGGGAATGTCATCGGGTGACCCGAACTGAAAAGCATAATAGCCGAGCAAGGATCCCGAAATGTGCCAAATGCCGTCGCTCGGCCGCCAGACTGCGATATCGGTCCGGCCGTCACCGTCATAGTCTGCTGGGACGAGCTTGTCGCCTACAAGGCCAAATTGAGTGGCGGCTAATGCGCCGTTCGAGCTGTGCTGTCGATACCAGACGCCGTTTGACGGCCTAAAGACAGTCATATCGGTCAACCCGTCACCGTCGAAATCACCCATGACCGGCAAGTCACCCGTCGTTCCAAACGGCGTGCTCACGAATGTCGAGTCACTGATTCGCCTGTACCATGTACTGTTCGACGGCCGGAATACGACCGCATCCGCCCGCCTGTCACCTGTATGGTCAGCCGGCAGTGGGATATCGTCCGGGAGGCCAAATCGGACACTATAAAAGTCGATCGGCGGGCTGCTCGACAGCCAGGACAGCGTGGTCGGAGCCTGCGTTTCGTATCCGCTGAGGTCCGTTTTCCCATCACCGTCAAAGTCTGCCGGCGTGGGGCGATGGTTGCCGATCGGCAAGCTCTGCGACCGGAACCCGCTCTGGGACTGCAGAATATACCAGCGGCGGTTCGACGGGCGAAAAATGGAGACATCGGCCTTCCGGTCTCCATCGTAATCGAAGAGAGTCCCTGGAGTCGGCGTCGGCGTCAGTGTCGGAGTCGGTGTCGGCGTCGGCGTGATTGGTGGCGGCGTGGGCGAGCTGCAGGTGAAGCCGTATCGTAGGACCGCGATATCGTAGTTTTTCTCTCCGAAACCAATGCCTGCGACGACAATTTTGCCGTCGTTTTGGAGAGCCACGGCGTTCGCGACGGAGAAATTCGGCCCGAGGTCCGTCAGCACAGTGCCCGTTCCGTTGAACGAGGTGTCGAGCGAGCCGTCGGAGTTGAGCCGGGCGAGGGAGACATCGGAAGCTGACTCGCCCGCGGCAACAATGCGGCCGTCTGGTTGGATCACGATGTCGTTAAGGGAATCCGCCCCTGTGCCGGGAGCCACCGGAGTGATCGCCTTGCCATCCGTTCCAAATGTCGCGTCGAGTGTGCCGTCCGGCCCATATCTGACCAACGCGTAGTCGGACTGCGGTTGGGCACCCGAATAGGAGCTGCCCGCCGCGACGATCTTGCCGTCCAGCTGTATCGCGACAGATGTCGCGACGTCCGTCAACGTTCCGACCGGCGTCACCACCGTTCCGCCCGTGCCGAACGTCGTGTCGAGACTGCCGTCCGTGTTGTATCTGGCTGCGGCGAAAGCTCCGTATTCGCTGCCCGCGGAACGAAGTGCCCAGCCTGTCGCGACGATCCGTCCGTCGCTCTGAAGAGCGATATCTAACGCCTGACTGTCGCGCCCTTCGATGCGAGTCGCCACCAATCCGCCGTTGCCAAACTCCGCATCGAGCGAGCCGTTGGCGTTATAGCGGGCAAGCGCAAATCCAGAAGCCGGACTGCCCGTGTCGCCGCCCGCGACGATCTTGCCGTCAGGTTGGATGAGAAGAGAGTATGCGGCAGGCGAGGTGCTTCCCGGAAAAGATGTCAGGACCTTGCCGCCATTGCCAAATGAACCATCCAGCGTGCCGTCGCTGTTGTATCGCGCGAGTGCGAATGCAGAACCTTCTAACGTGCTGCTCCGCCCCGCGACCACGATCCTACCGTCGCCCTGCAGCGCGATATCATTCGCTCGGTCAACGAGCTCAAATTCTGTCGTTACCGTTCCGCCGGAACCGAACGATGTGTCGACAGCGCCGTCCTGAAGGTGGCGGGTCAACGCAAAGCTGATCTTCGCACCCGAAAACTGACAGTTGCCGTCGGGCTCGGCACAAGCCCAGCCGGCCGTGACGATCCGCCCGTCTGGCTGTATTGCGACGCTCGTTGCGATATCCACGCCGCTGAGGACAGGCGTCGTAACCACGCCGTCTCCGCCGAACGTTGTGTCAAGCGATCCCGCGACCGGGCAGGACGGTGATGGATTCGGCGACGCCGTTGGCGTTGGCGTCGGTGTGCAGATCGTGGGCGGCTGATTGCACATAAACGTGAACTTCAGCTGCCAGCCCAACGGCAGGCTGCTGACACTGCCCGCCTCGTCGTCAACTACATAGAGTTTCCACTGGCCGCTGTAGGAACCATATACCGAATTGAAATTCGCTTCGTAGTTCGTTAACCCGCTCACCCCGGGAAAGTTGTCAAAACCATTCGGCTCGGTCGCGGCAAGCCCCGGATAGTTCGCCGGAACATACGTTCCCGCCGGCGGTGCAGTCTCATCAGGGAAGTTGCCGCCGAATGACGTAAACGTGTATTCAACGTTATTGACCGGCCCGCCGCCGCCTGCGTCCGATATCATTATCGAGCGGCCGCCATTCGGGTTGACGACGAGAATATCCAGGTCGTCCGGCCGTTCTGAGGTTAGAGCAAAGCTGATCTCAACCTTTGCGAGTGCGCACGACTCGGGCACATCCAACCCACCGCCAAGTATCGAAGGGTAAAGCGATGGAAGCCCCGGATCGCTGCCTGGCTCATTGCTCGCGCGGTCTTGTGGCGCTATTGGCGAAGGGTTCGTCCAGATAACGGTCGAAAGGGTCGGTGTCGGCACGACCTGGCAGCCCGGACCGTCGTTAGCCGGAATGTCCGGCATGTCCGCGGCGGACGAAGCTGCCAGCCAATACGCCGACGTGGCCGCCATGATAACTAATGCCAATATCCCAGATCTTGCTGGGAGTTTTGATAGGAAACCTTGCGCGTTCATTTGCCCTCCTTCTATGCTCGATTATCGGGGCGTTGATGCCGGGGCTCGTCGCCCGGTCATTGATGTCATAGTTTCACGTTAAAAATAGTCCTGATCGACATATTTGTAAAGCTCTTTCCAGACTGCATGATCATGGGGTCAATTGGTGTGATGATCGTCACGATCATTGCGTACACCGGCCGGATGATGCTCGGTGGGCGAATGAGGGGAGCAGGGAGCTGTCGGACTTTCGACCAATCTCGGATTTATCTCTACCAATCTCGGCAATTTCCTCTACCAAACAGGGGTAAAGTGCCGCGACGAAGCGGGAGTGTGCTCACCTTGCTATTTGATCCCGAAAAAGCTGCGGATCGAGGTCATGACGCCGCCTTTGCGTTTGGCGGCCTCGGCTTGTTCTTCGGCATCTTCTTCGCTTTTTTGTAGGGCGAGGCGGCGTTCTTCGACGAGTTCCGAGATGGTCTGGACGAGGACGGGATTGCTTTCGAGTATCGGCTTGAGCCCCGCCCTGTCGATGCGGAGGACCTCAGATTCTTCGAATGCGACGACGTTGGCGGTGCGAGGTTCGCCCGTCAGCAGGCTCATTTCGCCGAAGAAGTCGTTTTCTTTCAACGTTTTAATGGTCTTTTGATACGTCTTTTCCGGGATCTGGACCTTTACGGTCCCGCGGACGACAACAAACATCGACTTGCCTTCCTGCCCCATCCTGACGATCGCCTCGCCGGGAGCGTAAATGCGTGAAGTAGAGGCACTTGCAAGCTTTTCGATCTCTTCGTCAGACAGCGGGCCGAATAAGTCGACCTTGGCGAGCCGGTCGGCGAACGAATTGGTGATCTCCTCGGCCGGCATTTCTTCACGCTTCGGTTCGATATGGAGCGTGCGTGTCGGGAAGGCAAAGCTAAGTCCTTCTCGCTGAAAGACATACCAGATGCGCTGGCGGATCAATGCGTCGGTGTCGTTGAACTGACGATAGTCGTCCAGCCAGTATTTCACTTCCCAATCGATGCCGTCGCCACCTAGATTGCGGATGCGCACGTTCGGCCTGATCTTTGGACTGACGTTCTCGACCTGCCTGACGGCCTCGCGGACAAGATGGATGATCTTCGTCGGCGAGTGCGTGTAAAGCGAATTAAAGAACACCGACCGTGCGTTGAGATTGTCCTTTGGGGCGACCTCGATCAGCTCCTTGCCGAGCACGGAGTTGCTGAGGATCACGAGTTTATTTTGGAAGGTGCGGATCTTTACGCCGCGCCACGAGACCAGCTCGACGACGCCCTCGCCGCGGTTCGGTATCCTGACGACGTCGCCGACCTGAAAGGGCTGGTCCGCCTGTAAAGCTAATCCCGCGAATAAGTTGCCGAGCGTGTCCTGCAGCGCAAGACCCACGACAATTCCGATGATCGTCGACCCCGTAAACAGCGGCGCGAGCTGGACGCTAGGGAACTGAGATTGAAAGATAATGAAAAAAGCGACGATGTAAATTACGACAGAAACGACGGTTTTTAGGATGGACGAGATCTCGCGGTCAGCGCTCTTTCGCGAGGTTGTTTTCGTTACCAAATAGGCCAAAAATCGGACTATCGTGATCACCAACGCCATTCCGAGAATGACTTTCCCAATATGAAGGATCGTGATGAACAGGTTAATGCCCGTCTCGGCCATCATGGCGGGCGTTTTGCCCTCTTCAGGCAAGAGCGTACCGTCCGGCTGGATAGCAAAACCGAACATGGACGTGAGCGTAAGCTTTATCCAGTCCTCAAAAAACGGAAAGAGCACCAGAATGAGCGCAAGAACCCCCGTCCAAATGAGGAAATAAACGCTTTTTCTCTGTTGTTCGGATGCCATCGGCAGAGCTAAAACATATCAGCAATCGTTTTTCCAATCAACAAGATCGACAGCAACGAGACCGTCCCGGTTACCGTGTAAGCAAGGACCTTAAAGACAAGGCTGTTTGAATGCTCGCCCATGATCTCGCTGTTGTTTGAGAGTTTCACGATCGCGATCAGCAAAACCGGGAGCAAAAGCCCGTTTATGCCCTGAGTAAAGATCAAAAGCCTGATCTGCGGAATTCCCGGGATCATCGCGACCAACGCACCGATCACGATGAGCGAGGTGAATATCCCAAGAAATATCGGAGCATCGCGAAACGAGCGTGAAAGGCCCTTTTCAAAGCCCAGGGCCTCGCTCAAGCTATATGCCGTAGCCAAGGGCAGCACGCCCATCGCCAGCATAGCGGCCCCGAAAAGGCCGATACCAAAGAGGTATTTCGCGTACGTTCCCGCGATCGGCTCAAACGCCTCAGCCGCCGTAGCTGCGGAATCTATCGACGTGATCCCTTCAAAATGCAGCGTCGCGGCGGCGCAGATCACGATAAATGCAGCAATTACGCACGCAAAAGTAGTTCCAACGACTACATCTGTGCGAACCATCGGCAGGTCCTCGTCGTCCATTTGCTTCTCGACGACGGATGATTGGACGTAAATTTGCATGAACGGAGTAATGGTCGTTCCGATGAGCGCCATTATCATGAAAAGGTAGCTGGGCTCCGTACTGAACGAGGGGCTGACAACGGCTCTTCCTACCTCGCTCCAATCGGGACCGATCATGAACGCCGAGATCACATAACAGAAGAAGACCAGCGACATTGCCAGAAAAACACGTTCTACACGCTGCTGAGAACCTTTCACCACGAGCCACCAGATGATGCCGGCCGTTACAGGTATCGCGATCTGACGGGGAATTCCGAAGAGTTCAGACGCTTGCGCGATGCCCACAAACTCGGAAATTATGACGCCCGTGTTCGCTATCAGAAGGGCAAGCATGATTAGAGCGGTCCATCTGACGCCAAATTGCTCGCGAATTAGATCAGCGAGGCCCTGGCCCGTGACTACGCCCATTCGGACGCACATCTCCTGAACGATGATGAGCGACAGCATCATCGGGACGAAGACCCAAAGCAAGGAATAGCCGAACTCGGCTCCTACACTCGAATATGTTGCGATCCCGCTGGCGTCGTTACCGGCGTTCGCTGCAATTATTCCGGGGCCGATGACCGCAAGGTAGGCGTAAAAGCGGTATTCAGACAGGCTGCGGCGAAGACGCGACGGAACACGGCGCACCCGTTGGAGAAACGGTCTTGGGGACAGGCGTTTGAGCATTTCTACTACTGCCTTCGTCGTTCATACTTCGCGAAAAACACGCGCCCGGTCGGCGCGAAAGATGACTATAAACCTTTTTAGAAAAAAGGGAAAGCGGCATTCCGAAAGTCGTTATTTTGGGCGTAAATGTTACGATTTGCTACAGTTGGGGCTATGTTGAATTCCTTCAGATGTATGAGCTGCGGGCTGGTCCTGATTGCGGCGTTGCTCATATCGGCGACGCCCCTGGATCTGTGGGCTGCCCGAGCACCGGTTCGCGGCCGCCATGCGATCGTGGCCTCTCAGCACGAACTCGCCTCGAAGATCGGCGTCTCGATACTAAAGCGCGGCGGCAATGCGGTCGACGCAGCGGTCGCAGTCGGCCTCGCTCTCGCGGTCGTCTACCCAGAGGCGGGCAATATCGGAGGCGGCGGCTTCATGCTGATCCGGAAGAGCAGCGGAGAGACTCATGCCATCGACTACCGGGAAATGGCGCCTGCGGCCGCCCATCGTGATGTTTATTTAGGAGCGGACGGCGAACTCATCAAAGGCGAAGGTTCGTCAACGGTAGGCTATCGAGCGTCGGGCGTGCCTGGCACGCTGGCCGGATTCGACTTGGCGTTTCGCAAATATGGATCAGGAAAACTTAGGTGGGCAGATCTCGTTAGGCCTGCCCGCACACTTGCCCGCGACGGCTACCCGCTCTCGCACCGGCTCGCGGAACTTTTCAGGGAATATGCAGACACGCTCGGAAGGTACGAGGATAGTCGCAAGATCTTTCTGAATAACGGCCGGTTCTATAACGAGGGCGACATCCTTAAACAGCCCGAACTTGCGGCGACACTGGCTCGGATCGAAAGATACGGGGCCCGGGAATTCTATACCGGCCGCACAGCCGAGCTGATCGAGGCGGACATGAAGAGAAACGGCGGATTGATCACCCGTGACGACCTAAAGCATTACGTCGCGAAAGAACGGACGCCACTGCGCAGCACGTACCGCGGACACGAGATCATCTCAATGCCTCCGCCGAGTTCCGGTGGGGTTGTGATGTTTGAGACTTTGAATATCCTCGAGGGCTTTGACCTCAGACCGCTGCAACACAATTCGGCCGCCAAATACCATCTCGTCGCGGAGGCCATGCGTCGGGCGTTCGCCGACCGCGCGGAATATATGGGCGATCCGGATTTCGCAAGCGTACCGGCGGCCGGGTTGATCGATAAGAACTACGCATCGCGGTTACGCGCGACGATCAAGCGTGACCGGGCGTCACCGAGCCGCGGGCTTGGCCCCGGAACCCCAGCCGGTGCCGAACCCACGGAGACAACTCACTTCACCGTGGTCGACCGCGACGGCATGGTCGTCTCTAACACGTACACCATCAATGACATATACGGCTCACGCGTCACGATCAAGGGAACCGGGATCCTGATGAATGATGAGATGGACGATTTTGCCTCGCGGCCCGGCCGGGCGAATCTGTATGGCTTGATCCAGGGCGAGCGGAATTCGATCCAGCCTCGCAAACGTCCGCTTTCGTCAATGACCCCGACCATAGTGCTCCGCAAGGACGGCTCTGTTTGGTTTGCACTCGGCGCTCGCGGCGGCCCCAGAATAATCTCCGCCGTGGTCCAGTCTGTAATGAACGTGATCGACTTCGATATGGACATTCAGGAGGCATTGGATGCTCCGCGTATCCACCATCAATGGATGCCGGATGAGCTGTGGTTTGAACCACAGGCGATGTCGCCGGACACCTCCCGTGTGCTCGCCGGATTCGGACACACTTTTATCGGAGCGCCGGCGAATGTCGGTTCAGCAACCGCCGTGATGATAGATGAGAAGGGAGTACGGCTCGGTGCCATCGACAAGCGAAGCGACGGGGCCGCCGTGGGCTATTAACTCGGATCGTCCTTTTCGAGGAGTTTCGTCGTACCTTCCGTAACACTTGAGGGCTGGAGATCATTTGTATCACGCCAATGCCCGGCCGCTGGCGGGGCAAAATCCGACACGGGAAGGTCCCTCTGTGGAGGAAGAGCGGAATTGGCAGGCCTTTTCATATGAAGTTGCGCGGCCGTCAGAAAATCGTCGGTCGAGCCTGCTTTCGGTGCTGACTCTTCGAACATCAGGGCATAAACCATCCGCAGTAAGCCGCCAACAAACAGAGCGATTGCGGATATCGCGACGGCGAAAGGTTCCGCATTTATCGCTACCGTAAAGATCGCCACGATCGGGACAACCAGGAACGTGAGCAAGAAAATGAACAGTCCTTGCTTCAAGCCGCGAGTTCTGGGTGATGACGCCGGTTTCGTCGCCGGTGCCGACGAGGTTCCACCGCTCTGAAGCAGTTCGAGTGTCCCGGTCAATAAAAACCCGCAGCGCGAGCAAAAGTTCGTGTCTGGCGAGAGCTTTTCCTGGCCGCAGTTAGGGCAGAACATCGTTCCTATTTGCGATCTTCTTCGTTGAGCAGCCGGGTCGTGCTCTCGGTCACGCTTGGCTCCAGGTCATTCGTGTCACGCCAACGGCCTGCTTGGGGCGGGCCGTACTGGGATACGGGAATCGACTGCTGCGGAGGAAGAGCTCCCTGTTGGGGCTGGCCATAGAGGCTTGCCGGTTGCGCGAACGAAGTTTGGTACGGTGCTGGCTGTTTCTTAAGGAAGATCAGGGAAGCGATCAGGAATATTAGACCGCCAAATATCCCGAAAATGGCCGAGACTCCAGCAAGCTCTTCGACGCCTACTATTCCCCAGAACGGTGCCATGATCAGGAGAAAGAAGAGGCACCAGATCACGCTAAGGCCAACACCATTTTTTCGGGTCCAAATAGTCTTTTTCTCGTTCAATTGAGCGAGCTGCGGCAGATAGCCGCCTTGAGCAACGACCTCGGCGACCACGCTAAGCGGCATACCGCAGCGGGAGCAGAATTTTGTCTCTATCGAGACCTGTTGTTGTCCACAGCTTGGACAGTGCATGCAATTCTCCGTAAATGGCGTCTTAATCGTAACGAATTCTGTCACGAAAAAGTTGCGTTTGCAATCGATTACAGCCGAGGCGGCTTTCGGCCGGTCACGATCTGGTAAATGAGGAATGCCCGGCCCTGGAAATGCGCTGCTCGGGCAGCGGTGTCTATCAGGAGTTCACCGATCGGACGCATCACTTCTGGTGCCGGTATCTCCCGCCCAAGGTCTGCGTCTTGCCGCAGAAACGCAAGGCCCTTGGTTCGGGTAGCTTCTACCTCGTCGAGATAGTCACGCAGTGAATCTATCGTTGAAAGCTTTTCCGGCAAGGTCCACTCGTATGGGTCGTCCCACAGGCGTGTGGTGATCCCGCCGAATGTCTTCTCTACCTCTGCTGCGGAGCGCGCGATGAATTCTCCGCAGGAGAATGGCTCGATCGAGCTGAGTGCGCCATCCGGTCGGCGATAAAGTTCGGAAGGAGCGAGTTCCGACAGCAAAGCCCTTGACCGCTTATCGATCTTTGCGAACTGTTTCTCTAGTGCTTCTAGAACGTTCCTCATTAGAAAGGCCGCCGCTTCCGGCGGCAGCCCTAATTATAAGTCTTTGTTTGGTGAACCGTTACCTCTTCCTATACCGCCTGTCAGTCTCGTGCATACCCAGGCCGTAATTACGCCCCTTCCAATTGACGCCGCTGCTGACTCGTCCTTTAACGCCGACCTCAGCCCCTTTCGAGGGAACCGCGCCGTCGCTGACGACGACCCACATACTTCCGGTGCCGTCATCCACCTTATAGGCTCCTCCGCCGAGATTCGTGCCGGGTATCGACAAGCCGTAACTGTCGACGACACGCCCGGCGATGGCGATCTCCTTATCCTGGTACTTTCCGGGATTTGCCTGAATATCGGCTATGCTCTTACGGTCCGGACAGGCCACCAGGCCGAGGGCTGTTATAGCTATTAAGGCTGTAAGTAAGAATTTGGCGGGTGCTCTCATCATTATCTCCTCTGTCCTTTGGAGTCGGGAGACAGGACACCGTAGAGATTCGCGTGCGAGGGGAGGAGTTCGCTGGATTCTTAGCGCTGGCTGAGCTTGACGGCTGTACCATACGCAAGGACCTCGGTCGCACCCTGTGAAAATTCGGTGGCGTCGTAGCGCATGCCGATGACGGCGTCGGCGCCTATTTCGTGGGCGTGCTGGACCATTCGGTTGAATGCTTCCATTCGGGCTGCCTCGCAGACGACGGTCCATTCCTCGATGTTGCCGCCGGCGATGGATTTGATCCCGCCGATAATGCCGCGGCCGATGCCGGTGGCTCGTACGACGATGCCGCGCACGACGCCGAGGTATTCGGC
>CAZWSK010000054.1:0-3694 GCA_964636445.1 uncultured Chloracidobacterium sp. | reverse complement strand
TTGGTAGCGCCTAGGGGAATCGAACCCCTCTTTCAAGAATGAGAATCTTGCGTCCTAACCGATAGACGAAGGCGCCTCAAGGTCGAATCGAAAGTATAGAACAAATCGACCTTGAGACGCAATTGGCACTTCGGCGGTGCCTAAGAATGATCAGACATCTTCAGCCGCCGGGTCGTTGTCGGCGGAGGCCGGGTTCATTTCCCACCGCTCATCGTCGCGTTTCTCGACCTTATGTCCCGGATCAAGAGGTTCGTTATCCTGATAGGTTACCCCGAGCGCCTGGCCGATCTGTTCGACGATGTCCTGATCGGGCGTGGCGACGGAACCGCCGACGGCCTCTTCGCCGTCGGCAGGGTCCTGCCAGTCTGCGTCAACATCACCGCCGGTTATCTCGGGCGAAGTGCTGTTATATTGGTCGATCTCTTTTCTTAGTCGACTTGGCATATGTTTTTAAACGATCGTGCTCGCTCGGCGTCCGCCATTGCCCGTCTTATTCGACGAATCCTGAGCCGCCGCTAGTTCGACCGGCGCGTTGCGGCTTTTTCCGTTCACCGGTTCTTCGCTCGCCGAGGTTAGATCCTGCATAAGCTCGCTTTTGGCCTCATTGAGGTGACTGGCGAGATGCTGGTATGCCGTCATGGACCGTTCTTTCAGCTCACGAGCAGTCTCGAGGCCGCCCTGAAGTTTTTCCCGGCCGGTCTCGACGAGATTGTTTCGAAAGTCGATCCCTGCCTTTGGCGCAAAAAGCAGCGCCACGGCTGCCCCGATGCCGCCGCCGACCAAAAGGTAGAGCAGATTGTTTGTGTGTGACCGATAAGATTGCGAATTCTGTGTATTCTGCATAGCTTGGTAACTCCTTATAACTAACTTCGCCGTGGGTATCTCGGCTCAGCTCTGAGCATAGGCCCGTCGCCGGTGAAATTTTGTCGTCAATCATACAGTCCATCAAAAATTCGAGTTCCGTCGGCGACGCTACAAGGCTTCGCGTCGAGATCTCACGGTGAGATGCCCCCTACCTTGACCTCACTCAGACGCACTCCTAAACTAATAGTTTGGGCTATTTAACAGGTTGACGACTATGACACACGATCTTTTCAACACGCGGAAGACCTTCACATGCGGCGGCGGGGGTGAAGGCACTTTTTACTCGCTCCCGCAGCTCGAGAAAGAGGGCCTCGGGAACATCTCCCGGCTGCCGGTCTCCATCCGGATCGTCCTTGAATCGGTACTGAGAAATTTCGACGGCGGCAAAAAGGTGAGTGAGGCCAGCATCCGTGCGCTCGCGGGCTGGCAGCCGGAATCCCCGCGCAGCGAGGAGATCCCTTTCGTGGTCGCACGTGTTATTTTGCAGGACTTTACCGGAGTTCCGCTCCTCGTGGACCTTGCCGCGATGCGTTCTGCCGTCCAGCGGATCGGCGGCGATCCCGGTGTTATCGAGCCCCTGGTGCCCGTCGATCTTGTGATCGACCACAGTGTGCAGGTCGACTACGCCGGAAGCGACGCCGCTTACGAGCGGAATATGGAGATGGAATTTAAGCGTAACGACCAGCGTTATCGCTTCCTGAAGTGGGGAACTCAGGCATTCAACGGTTTTAGCGTGATCCCGCCGGGCATCGGCATCGTACACCAGGTCAACCTTGAATATCTCGCCCGGGGCGTATTTGAGCGCGATGGCGTCTATTTCCCGGATACTCTCGTCGGGACCGATTCACATACCACGATGATCAACGGCATCGGCATCGTCGGCTGGGGCGTGGGCGGCATCGAGGCCGAGGCGGGGATGCTCGGCCAGCCGGTTTACTTTCTTACGCCAGACGTTGTAGGCGTAAACCTGACAGGCCAGCTGCCGCAAGGCTCGACCGCGACCGACTTGGTGCTCCGAATAACCGAGATGTTGAGGAAGGCAAATGTTGTAGGTAAGTTCGTCGAGTACTTCGGAGAAGGCGCCGCAGCCCTGAATGCGACCGACAGGGCGACGATCGCGAACATGGCACCCGAATATGGTGCCACAATGGGATTCTTCGCGACGGACGAAAAAACGCTCGATTACTACGCAAATACCGGCCGTTCACAGGAACAGATCGAGACAATACGCAATTACTACACTGCTCAGGGGATGTTTGGGACCCCGGCGGCGGGCGAGATCGATTATTCGACGACGCTGGAACTCGATCTAACGACCGTTTTGCCCGCGGTTGCCGGCCCGAAACGCCCGCAGGACCGTATAGAATTGGCCCACCTCGACGACCGGTTCATTGAGCTGTTTACAAACGCGGCTGCAGATGGCGGATATGGTAAGGTCGCGGAAGATCTCGAAAAGAGATTTCCAGTAACGCTTGGCGGCAACGGGGTCGTCACCGGAGGTGGTGAACAGAGCCCGAAGACCATTCCGGACCCGCTGCACACGACCGTCTCCCCCGAGAATACGAACGTGCTGACGGAGGTCGAGATGATGAATAATCGCCCGACCCCGACCCGCGTGGATATGTCGGAATGCGATCTCGAGGCTACAAACACGACTATCGGCAATGGCGACGTGGTGATCGCGGCGATCACGTCCTGCACTAACACCAGCAACCCGGCCGTTATGCTTGCCGCGGGTATCGTGGCGAAAAAGGCCGCCGAGCGTGGCCTGAAGGTCCCGCCGCACGTAAAAACATCGCTCGCGCCCGGTTCGCGGGTGGTAACTGAATATCTTGAAAAGACGGGGCTTCAGAAGTATCTCAACGAGATCGGATTCAACCTGGTCGGCTACGGCTGCACGACCTGTATCGGTAATTCCGGCCCGCTTGATCCGGCGATCGAGGAAGAGATCATCGATAACGACATTGTCGCCGCGTCGGTCCTCTCTGGAAACCGCAATTTTGAAGCGCGCGTCCATCAGAACGTTAAGGCAAATTTCCTGATGTCCCCGCCGCTGGTAGTCGCCTTCGCCCTCGCCGGTTCTGTGCTGAAAGACGTAACGCTCCATCCGATCGGACAAGACGCAGATGGAAATGACGTATTCCTTAAGGATATTTGGGCCTCGCTCGACGAGGTGCAGGAGATGCTGCAGGCTGCGTTCGATCCCGAGACGTATAAGTCGCTCTACTCTCAATTTGCCGAGCAAAATCCGCTCTGGAATAGCATCGAATCGAGCACGGGGCAGATCTATCAGTGGGACCCGGATTCGACATATATCCAGGAACCGCCGTTCTTTGATGGATTCTCAATGGATATCGGGCGGTTCAATGACATTAAAGGCGCCCGGCCGCTGGCTATTTTTGGCGATTCGGTAACGACGGACCACATCTCCCCGGCCGGTGCGATCAAGCCTAACTCGCCGGCGGGTAAATATTTGCAGGAACTGTGTGTCGAGCCTGGAAACTTTAACTCCTACGGCTCGAGACGCGGGAACGACCGCGTGATGCTTCGGGGCACCTTTGCGAACGTGCGGATCAAGAATCTGATGGTATCTCCGACCGAGGGCGGCTATACGAGGCATCAGCCGGACGGCGAGGAAATGTCGATCTATGACGCCGCGATGCAGTATAAGAGCGAGAATACGCCGCTGGTCATCTTCGCGGGCAAAGAATACGGCACCGGCAGCTCGCGCGACTGGGCCGCAAAGGGAACCGCCCTAATGGGCGTAAAGGCCGTTGTTGTTGAGTCATTTGAGCGGATTCACAGGTCAAATCTCGTTGGTATGGGCGTC
>CAZWSK010000053.1:0-14515 GCA_964636445.1 uncultured Chloracidobacterium sp. | reverse complement strand
ACACATGCCGCCGTCATCCCGAACCCGCGAACCCTATCGTAATCGCTTTTGCTGTCGGCCCAGCCCTGGAACTTCACGGAATAGGTATTGTCGTTCGGATCGAAATATGCTGCGACAACATTGATATGCGACGCCTGCTGCGCGAGGTTCCGATCTGCCCGGATCTGATCGTAAATACCGTTGACGATCTGTTTGCCCGAGGAACTGTCGCATCGCTGAGCGAAAACCGGATTAACAGCGGCCGACGCGGTCACGACCAACGCCGAGGCCAATAGGGCAAACGCCACCCGCTTTATTTGTAGTCTCTTCATATCAGCACCATTAGCTGCCTGTTTTTGAATTTCCGTTTGTGTTCCCATTCGAATTGGAATTGGAATTACCATTCGCATTCGCATTGGCATTCGCGTTGGGATCCGGGACCACAGCCTCCGATACGCCTGTCAACTTGCAGATCTCGCCATTCGGCAGGCAGACGTCGCCGCAGGCGAAATACCCCTGCGCGCAGCTGGCTGTCACCCTGTAGTTTGCACCAAGATCGCTTCGCCTTGCCTTGAATTCGGCGTCGTTGATGGTGCACCCGATAGCCACATCGGTGACTGCCTTTAGGATCAAGTCGCGATCCGGAGACCAACCCGTGAGCTTAAGCGTCCTACGGCCGCCGTTCGTGGAGATCGAGATATTGTATTGCCATTCCTGCCGCGTAAAGGATTTTGAAGACTCGATCGAGGCGTAGACGGCGGCCATGATATCGCCCGCCCCGGCCGTTGCGCAATCGACCGTACCGGGCGCAGGAGTTGATGCGGGTGTTGAATTCGCAGGGCCTGTTATCGTTCCGTTTCCCGCGGAAGGCCCGCAGCCCGCGAAGCCGAGGAGCGTCAAAAGCAGCAAGCAAAGGCCTGCAGTGCTAACAATTAATCTGGTCATAGCTCTTCTCCTGTTTAGTCGATGTCCGTAACCATAGAAAGCAGGCTAAACCGCGTCTGCTTACCAAAGATGATGCCGCTGCCGTCATGCAGCCATTCCATCCGCGAGAAATAAAGGCCCGAGTCGTTGTTATTCGTCAGCCTCCTGGGCGCTGCGCCACCGGTAAGCGACGCGACCCACAGGTCGTCCTTGCCGGCGTTCCGCGCGGCGAAGGCGATCGAGCCTCTATCATGCGATAGGAAAATATTGTAATAGTAGGCGTTTTTCCAATTAGCAACAACCCGGGCGCTGCCGGAAAGCGGTACTAGTTTGACAACCGTTTCCGGCGGCAGGCCCGATGCACTACTAGCCTCCGCCACCATTACGCCCGCGCCGTCCGCCGCCCAGCCCAGCAGACGAGAGTTGCTTGAGAGCGGCAACTCGACGGCCGAGTTGTCAGCCATATTTATCACACGAACGCGCACATCGGCCCTGCCCCCGGCCGGCACCGACGAACGCGACACCACCGCTACCTTTGTTCCATCGGGCGAGAACAGCGGACATGCGAAAGTCAACGCTTTGTCCGTATTGTCTGTCAGAGGCCGCTGGGAGCCGGTCCGCACGTCAACAATAGAGACATTCGCGGGACCGTCGGTGTCCGTGACGAACACGATCGACGCACTGTCCGCAGACCAGTCAAATGGTGAGGCCTGCGTATAGTTGTATGGAGAGACCGAGTAGCCGCCGGTAGCGACGCCTGTCGACAGTTTCTTATCCGAGCCGCCATTAGGATTTACTACCAGGAGTTCCTTCTTGCCTGCGTCATTTCGCAGGAACGCTATCATCGAACTGTCCGGCGACCAGGACGGCAGGAAACCCCGCTCGACGATCCGAGTGACCGGTTCGTTGTCAGAGCCTTTCAGCGAGCGAACGCTTATCGCTGAGTCGAAGATGTGGTTGCCCAGGCTCATGTTCTTCTCGGACTGAAAGGCGACGCGCGAGCCGTCGTGAGAGACGCTCGGCCAGAGCTTTGAATTTCGATCTCGAACCACGGGCGTCTCGTTTCCGTCCACTGCGGACACGCGCCACAAATTGGATTCTTCCTTTGCCGAGCTATAGAGAATTGATCGCCCGTCAAATGAAGCATCGACGACGCCCGCATCTGTTTCGGCGGCAGTAATACGCGAACTGAGGCCCGAGCCTGCGGACGAAACAAAAGTCTGAACGACCCCGTCGACGGTTGCCGAATAGAATAGACGCTTCTTCTCGGGAAGCCATACTATTCCGTCAAGCCTCCCGCGCCCTCTGATCTCATCGACGGCCCGCTCATCGCCGACGCGGCCCTTAACTATGCGCCATTTGTCCTTTTCATTGATCGAATAGATCGTCGTCGCTTCGTCGGCCGCTATATTGATCAACGCCGCGTCCTCACGGCCTATCGACGTGATCTTCTCTGCAGCACCGGTTGCGGGGTCCATTGCGTAGAGCTCTTTTTTGAGTTCGTAGTAGATACGGCCGGACGCTCCCCATCTGCGCAGCTCGATATTACGATCCGTCAGCTGTCCGACTAATTTTGGTGCACCGCCGAGCGCGCTGACGCGCCAGATGCCCGAGAGATGCGCCGCATCAGGGCTCGAGGACCGGTCGGAAAAATAGGCGATCTCATCACCTTTCGATGACCACACAGGGTCCGTGTTCGAGTAAGCGTCGTTTGTTATTTGGATCGCCTCGGTGGAGCCGGTTTGCGTGACCCAGATGTTCTTGCTGCCCGACTTGGTGGATGCGAACGCGATCAGCTTTCCGTCCGGCGAGAACCTCGCATTGCTAAAGAGCTCGCCGGGCGCGCTTGTCCAGCTGGCGACTTCAGTCGTTTTGTAGGTTCCTGGTACGCGTGCTGAGCTGCCCCCTGGGCGAAAGTAAACGATGCCACCGAGCAGGATCAGGACCCCAACGCCGAAGATGATCGCGTGCAGCAGCGTAAAGCGTCGAGTAGTTGATATCGTCGACGTAAACATTGAAAGACGCCGCACGGTGCCGGTCGCCTGAGCGGGCAGCATTTGGTCACTGCTATTGCCGCGTTTTGCCTCGTACTTGATCTCGTCGCGCAGGTCCTCGAGGTCGATCGCAAGGTCCTTAATGTGCTGATACCGATGTTCGCGGTCTTTTCTGAGCGTTTTGGCCACTATTCGCTCGAGATGCCGCGGCAGCGATGGCTGCAAAGCTCGGATGGGTGCTGGGTCGTCTCGCAGGATCGAGCTGACAACATCGAGGTGGCCTTCGCCATCGAATGGCCGCTTGCCGGTGAATAGCTCATACATTACGATCCCTAGGCTGAAGACGTCGCTTCGTGCGTCGATCGGCTTGCCGCGGGCCTGCTCGGGCGACATATAGCCGACTGTTCCCATTACCAGGCCGGGCTGCGTGTTGAATTGGACCTTGGTCGCGTCCTCCGACGCTGCGGTCTCGCCTCGCTGTTCCGTGAGCTTTGCAAGGCCAAAGTCGAGAACTTTCACCAGGCCGTCGTCCCGCACAATGATGTTCTCAGGCTTTATGTCGCGGTGGACGATGCCGGCCTCGTGCGCAGCGGCAAGGGCGGCGGCCACTTGCAGCGCGATCCCCAAGGCCTCATTGAGGCTGATCGTGACTGAATTCATCTTGTCGCGAAGAGTCTCGCCCTTGATGAACTCCGCGACAATGTAGTGGTGCCCCTCGGCCTCACCGATCTCGTAGATCGTCAGGATGTTCGGATGGTTGAGGGCTGAGGCAGCTTTCGCCTCCTGCACGAATCGGTTCAGCTTGTCGCTGTCGCGGCTCAATTCGTCATTGAGGATCTTAACGGCGGCCAAGCGCCCCAAGCGCGTGTCTTCGGCGAGATAGACTTCGCCCATCCCGCCCGCGCCGATCTTTTCGCGGACCTCGTAGTGGCCGATCTTGCCGCCCGTGTGCATAGCCGGAACGCCTTTGACTCTCTGTTGCGTTTGGTCAGTAACCTAACAGAGAGTGTAGACGCAACCGCGCCTCAAACCAAGCTTTTAATTGGCGAACTCGGTTGGGAACCACAGAACTTTTGGGGGCACCATCGATTTCGACTGGACCTTACGCTCACGAGCGGCCGCAAGAAGGCTCGCCGGCGTCTCGCCGTCGGGACCAAATGAGGCCCAACCGATATTCACTTCGACCTCGACGCCTTCCTCGTCGCCGATATTGAATTTTCGTCCTAAAAACCCGGCCCGTATGCGCTCGATGATCTCGGTTGCCGTCTCGACGTTCGCAGTGGGCAGGACAGCCACGAATTCATCAGCAGCCGAGCGAGCGAAAAAGTCCATCTGCCGAAGCCTTTCTTTGACAACGTCAGCTACAAACGCGAGCACGCGGTCGCCTGTGCTATGCCCAAACCGTTGATTGACGTCGTTGAATCCTCGTACATCCAATGCGATCACCGTCAGCGGCCGGACGTCGCGGTTTCGCTGGGACTCAGCTATGTGATTCTCCAGAACCATAAAGAACGCCCGCTCGTTGGGAAGCTCGGTCGTACTATCGACGAGGGCGGTAGAGAGGGTTCTCTCAAATGCGACCGAACTCATCACCAGCGGGCCGATGCGCGTCCCGATCGCGTCGAAAAGTGAGAGGTCCTGTTTCCCGGGATCAACAGGTTCATCAAACAAAAGCTGCAACACGCCGAAGGCCGAATCCCCAGCCTCAAGAGGGATCGTGGCGGATGCGGCGTCGATTTGTACCCGCTTGGTGCAGAAGCACTCGCCGGGTTGGCCTTCGCGGGGGCTGATCGCTACACCCCTAAATTTTTCGGAATCCGCGCCGTTGGCACGCATCACCCGAAGCCTGTCACTCTGTTCGTCGTATACGTATAATACGACCGTTCGGCTGGGCACTACGGACGAGACCCTATTCGCGGCAAGGCGGAACGTATCGTCAGGAGACAAGGCCCCGGCGAAAGTGTCGTGCGCCTCGTCAAGAAGGCCCAATCCGGCATCCGGATGTGACGTCGCAACGGAAGCCACTTCTTGAGGTCGCTCGCCTCTGCCTTGAAGGAAACGTAGGCCCACGACCGCCGCGAGGAAGACCGCAATGATCGCCGAGAATCCGCGCGTCTTTGCCGCGACCTCCATCTCGGCGATCGCGAGACAGTATGACGCGCCGATCGCGACCATCGCAAGAGCCGCGACAGTCGTGGGCGAAAAGACCTTCCGGCTAAGGCCCGGGGGCTCATTAGTGATGGGAAGACTCATTAGATAAGTCGGACGCGGGGCTGACGTACGCGAGAGGAATGCCCTCTATAAACATACCGTCACGACGCCGGATCGGTCAACAAGTTTTTCACGCTCGACCACGGAACAAAGCGGGGCGAAATCGGCATAAACCAGGCGAAAAAATAATTCAAAATATCGTGATTTTTAGGTTGACTAAACCCTCGCGGATTTCTATATTATCGTTTGCCTCGGAAAAAGAAAGAGTTTCCGCGGCAAACGGCTGTGTTTGATCGGCCGGGACCTGGAAACAGGTAATTTATTCTTTGAGAAAAAGACAGGAGTCATTAAATAAAATGAAAAAGGTAATTGCACTTTCAACAGTTCTCGGTTTGAGCGCGCTCGGCATGGCTTGCGGCGAGGCTGCAACCAACAACGCGACCAACAAGCCGGCCAACACTGCTCCGGCAGCCAGCCCGGTAGCTAGCCCGGTTTCGAGCCCGTCGACCAACGCGATGAACACGACCACGTCGAACACCACGACGTCGAATGCCAACGCGGCTGGCGCTAACAAGATGGCTAACACCGCCACCACGAACACCGCGGCCAACGCTAACAAGAAGCCGTAATTCATCCCGCTCACGCGGGCTTGAACGGGCACCCTGTTCCGCGGAACAGGGTGCTTTTTTCATTTCGTGGCTTTCAATAAAATCTCGTTTTACGTTTGACTTCCGCATCAAGCCTGAATATATTGTCGAGTGTTCCCAAAATGCTTTTTATTTGGAACCGGAACTGTGCCTACGGAGTTCTGAAATCAATTTAGATCTAATCTTTGAGAAAACAGGAGAATCGATTCCTATGAAAAAAGTAATTGCTCTTTCGGGAGTTCTCGCGCTGGGTGCGCTCGGTATGGCCTGCGGCGACTCGGGTGCAAATAACGCTGCTGCGAACGCTAATAAGACGATCGCGAACGCGATGAACACTGCTGCTAACGCTATGGCAAATGCTGCGAATCAGGCTGCGACGGCCGCTAATTCGGTTGCGAACGCTGCGAACGCTGCGAGCAACGCTATGGCTACCAACAAGCCGGCGCCGAATGCTGCCAACAGCACGACCGCGAATGCCAACGCTAACGCGAACGCTAAGAAGTAAGACCAACTTTACGGTCAATTGAGGCCCGGCCGTTCTAGACGGCCGGGCCTTGCTCTTTACGCGCGAAGGATCAACTCTCTTATCTCAGCGACTGTAGTCACGGGCCGCTGACAAACAAAATTCGCGCAGACATACGCTGTCGGTCGGCCATCTACGACCTCGCGTCCGGCGAAAAGCGGAATGACCGCGGCCTGGTCCTCGGGTACCTGCGAATGAGCGGTCACTGCATTCGGAAGATACGCCATCAGCACCTCGCGGACGAGATCGCTGTTTGAACTGCCGACGATGACGACCTCCTTGGTCTCCGCCAAATAGAATTCCATTGCCGACAGCGCACGGCCGAATCCTTGCGGATATTGTCTGAGCTGCGACGCGATGATCCGCAGCGTCGCCGCGGCGAATTTTTCATACTTGTCGTCGCCCGTGAACCTTGAGATCCGAAGCAGGACGTCGGCCGCCGCCGAATTTCCCGACGGCGTGGCATTGTCGTAAAAGTCCTTGTTGCGTACGACAAGTTCCTCGTGATCGTGCGAGGTAAAGAAGAAACCGCCCCCTTCCTCGTCCCAAAACTCCGTGATCATCGTGTCCGCGAGCCGGCGGGCCTCGGTCAGATATCTTATCTCGCCCGACGCTTGATACAAGACGATCAGTCCGTCGATAACGTTGGCATAGTCCTCCAAATAGCCGTTTAGCTTTGCGCGTCCTTGCTTCCATGTCCGCAGCAGACGTCCGTCGTGCTGAAGTTCCGCCAGGATGAAGTCGGCGTTTCTCATCGCTGTGGCGAGATATTCGTCGCTTCCGAGCACGGCCGCGGCGTCGGCAAAGGCGGCGAGCATAAGGCCATTCCAGGCTGTCAGCACCTTTTCGTCCCGGCCGGGCTTGATCCTGTGTTCACGATGTTCGAACAGTTTTCGCCGAGGCTCGTCGAAAGCGGTGTTCCGGGCCGGGGCGAGCGATTGCTTCGAGCGGAGGTTGGGGATTGAGTGTCCCTCAAAATTCCCCCCCGCCGAAATGTCATAGGCCGCACAGAAGGCGTGCCCGTCCGAATTTCCGAGCACGTTTTCGATCTCGTCAGGCGTCCAGACAAAGAACTTCCCTTCCTCTCCTTCGCTATCTGCGTCCTGCGACGAATAAAATCCGCCGTCCGCGTCTAGCATTTCGCGGCGAACATATTCTAGCGTCTCGACCACGATAGTTTTATAGGCATCGTTCCCGGTGACTTGGTAGGCATGGAGATACACGCGAACAAGCTGCGCGTTGTCGTAAAGCATCTTCTCGAAATGCGGCACCAGCCAGATCGCATCGACTGCATAGCGGTGAAAACCGCCGCCGAGTTGGTCGTAAATGCCGCCGAGGGCCATTTTGTCGAGCGTTCGCGTGACCATCTCGAGCGCTTTTTCGTCGCCCGTACGGTGATGGTATCGGAGCAGGAATTCGATCGACATCGCCTGCGGAAACTTCGGCGCTCCGCCCCATCCTCCGTTCGTCGCGTCAAATGTACGGACAAACGACGTATATGCAGAATCGAGGATCGTGTCGGACAGTCCGCCGGCGGCCTCAACGATCGACATTCGCCGAAGCTCACCGACGATATCCGTCGCCGAATGCTCGATCTCGTCGCGCCGCCCTCGATACGCCTCAGCGATCGACAGCAGGATCTGCTGCCACGACGGCATTCCGTACCGCGGGCTGGGCGGAAAATATGTCCCTCCGAAGAACGGCCGTTTGTCGGGCGTCAGAAACACATTCATCGGCCAGCCGCCGCGGCCCGTCGTCATCTGAACGAAGTTCATATAGATCTGGTCGACGTCGGGCCGCTCTTCCATATCGACCTTGATGTTGACGAAATGCTCGTTCTGGATCGCCGCCGTCGCTTCGTTCTCAAACGATTCGTGCTCCATAACGTGGCACCAATGACAGGCGGAATAACCGATGGATACGAGCACGGGCTTGTCTTCCGCTTTTGCACGTTCAAACGCCTCCTCGCCCCATGGATACCAATCCACGGGATTGTGCGCGTGCTGGAGCAAATATGGCGATGTTTCGTCTATCAAGCGGTTCGTGTGCATAGGTCCATCATAACTGCCGTCGTTGAATTGGTCAGGTTTGTTGAGTATATTGATTGGTATGCCCTCACGCTGCGCCACATATCTTCGTCCGATCAAGCAGCGCGCTAACCTTTTCGCCGGCGACTGAGCCTATTCTCTTGTTCTGAGTCAGACTTGTTTGTCTTTCACCGCACGCTTAACGCGTGAGCTTTAACTTATTGGGAGAAAGGATCATGACACCATCAACAGAATTACAGCGTCCCGTTATCAAAACTGAATTGCCGGGCCCGAAGTCGCTCGAGATCATTGCAGGGGACGAGCGTTACGTTACGCCCAGCTATCCGCGGCCGGATTATAAGCTTGTCGTCGAAAAGGCCCACGGCGTGTGGGTCGAGGACCCCGACGGAAATACATTCCTCGACTGCAACGCCGGCGTCGCCGTTTGCTCGACCGGACATTGCCACCCGGAGGTCGTCGCGGCCATCACGAAGCAGGTGAATGAGTTTATTCACTTTTGCGGAACGGATTATTACTACCGCCACATGCCCGAGCTGGGCAAAACGCTTGAACGCATCTGCCCCATCGACGGGCCGACCCGCACGCATTTTGCAAACAGCGGGGCCGAGGCCGTCGAAACCGCTTTAAAGGTCGCGATGTATCACACGCGGCGGCAGAAATTCGTTTCATTTTACGGTTCGTTTCACGGCAGGACGCTCGGAGCTCTTTCGCTGACCAGCTCAAAACGGGCCCAACGCCTTGGATTTATGCGACAGGCGTTGGACGTCGTGCATATTCCCTATCCAAATAAATTCCGCCACTTTGCGACCGACATGCCGACGGACGAGGCGACGATAACGCGTGACGTGATCAATTGGCTCGAGAATCGCGTGTTCCAGACAACGACGCCTCCGGAAGAGGTCGCAGGTATCATTCTTGAGGTGGTCCAGGGTGAGGGCGGTTACATCCCGGCTCCGACAGCTTTTGTTAAAGAGCTGCGGCGGATCTGTGACCAGCACGGCATTATGCTGATCGTCGACGAGGTCCAGTCCGGCATGGGCCGCACGGGCAAGATGTTCGCTCTCGACCATCACGAAGGCATCAAGGGCGACATCATGTGTCTCGCCAAAGGCCTCGGTTCGGGAATGCCTATCGGCGCGTGTATTGCTCGAGCGGACATTATGGACTGGCACAAAGGTGCACATGCGTCGACCTTCGGCGGAAATCCTGTCGCGCTTACCGCCGCCATGAAAACGATCGAGCTGCTCGAAGGCGGCATGATCGACAACTCGCGTGAGGTTGGTGCTTACCTTGAAGCCGGCCTAAACCGCTTGAAGGACAAATACGAATGCATCGGCGATGTCCGCGGGCTCGGGATGATGCTTGGCGTCGAGTTTGTGGACAACAAAGAATCGCTAAAGCCCGCGCCCGAACTGCGTGACAAGATCGAGTACGCGTGTTACGAAGCCGGACTGATCGTCCTCGGATGCGGAACTAACAGCATTCGCTTCTCGCCGCCGCTTATCCTATCGCGCGAGAACGTGGATGTCGCTTTAGAGATCTTCGACAACGCGATCGCATCGTCGATCAGCTAACCGCTGCGTTATAGGACCTGGCGGGCAGGCCCAGCTTGCCCGCCAATTTTATAGCGTCGTACGGTGCGTGTGAGTGGATGTCGTTATCGAAATAAACGTAGATGTCCCGCCGCTCGTTTGACCCCGCCTTACCGCCGATCCGTTTCGCACCG
The DNA here is from genome assembly GCA_964636445.1 of uncultured Chloracidobacterium sp. GTDB lineage: Bacteria > Acidobacteriota > Blastocatellia > Pyrinomonadales > Pyrinomonadaceae > OLB17. The sequence goes on along the minus strand of CAZWSK010000053.1, from coordinate 4,463 downwards.
CGCGGCTCCCTGCCCGCTCGCCACGACATTATCTTGCTTGCCCAGACGTCCAGTTCCTCGTCGGTATATCCGCTCGCATAAAGTTCTGTCGACCCGTGCAGCCGGACGTAGATCAGATCCGCCGTCACGTCCTCGGCATAAGGAAACTTCCCTGCCGCGTCTGCAAATGCCAGCGCGGCGTTATGTTCGCGAAGAAGCTGTACAAACTCCTCACAATAGAAGCTCTCATGCCGCGGCTCGAAGGCGTATCTTAGCGGCATATCAGCCACTAGATCGACAAAGGCCCGGTTCGCTCTCTTGATCGTATTCTTAGAAGCTAGATCCGCGGCCGCGGACGCCGTCGGCGGCAGCATCTCGAGAAACTCCTCGATACGTTCTCGACTAAACCGGTACCATGCCGGAAACTGCCAAAGTATCGGTCCCAACTTACTTCCGAGTTTTAATATGCCCTGCGCAAAGAAATTTGCGAGCGGAACGCGCACGTCACGAAGGCTTTTCTGATGTGTGATGTACCGTGAGCCCTTTATAGCAAATACAAAATCGTCGGCCGTCGACGCCGCCCATTTTTCGAAGCTCGCCGGTGACTGTAGAGAATAGAACGTCCCGTTGATCTCGATGGAATTCATACGACCGCTCGCGTAGTCGAGCTCAAGCCGCTGCGGCAGGCCTTCAGGATAGAATTTTCCGCGAAATTCTTTGTAAGACCAGCCCGATGTGCCTATCCTAAGCTCGCTCATATCAAAAAGGCCGCCAAACGGCGGCCTTTATCCAAAGAAACCTTTTTGCTAGTTTCTGCTATACGTACCTGCAGGAGCGCTCGACGTGATCGTGAAGGACGACCCGCTGCCGAGCTCAATGTTGTCCCGGCCGCCGATTAGGACTGATCCTGCACCGGCACCGGCACCGACGCCCGCACCGATCGCCGCACCTTCACCGCCTCCGGCGACAGCACCGATGATCGCGCCAAGGAGAGCTCCGATACCCGCTCGAGTCGCCGTCTGCGTCGTCTGGCTGCGGTCACGGATCGTTCCCTCATTGTTGATCGTAACGGTATCGCCGTTCACCGTCCTGACCGAATCGATCAACCCCGCGAACTGGTACTGCCGCCCATTGACCCTTATCGTGTCAAAGTCCATCTGAAGCTGCGCACGGCCCGAAAAGCGGCCCGAGCGCTCGGCTTCAGCAATGCGGCCTTCGATGACGGCGCCGCGATACTGGTTAGGCGATACGACATCCAGCGTAAACCGGTCGCCGACCTGTGAATTGCGTGTGTCAACGGTATTTCGCAGTGTAGCCGTCAGCACGACACCATTCGGAATATAGAAGTTACCGCTCGTCGTACCAGTAGTACCCGGATAGGGCGTACCATAACGGGAATTTACTGCGGTCCAGTCAGCTGTATTGCCAATGCGGTCATACACGCTAGTGACCGTAACCTGGTCGTTGCGGTTCTCCAGGTAGATGCTCCGCGTGACGCGCAGGCGTCCCGAATTATCGGTAGCGAAAGTGACATTGAAATCATTCGTCCTGTCACCCGTCGTGCTTACGGAAAAGCCGGTCCCAGTCGACCTTACCGTGGTCGTCGTTGTCCGCCCGCGGTTGTTTGTCTCGCTTCGTGCAACACCGTCGGCGTCGAATGTAACCTGCGGCTGCAGGCTCGAAGCCATAGTGATCGTACGGCCATTACGGTCGATAGCGATCATCTCAGGTGACTGCAGGCGGCGTTCCAAACGCGTCTTGACGCCTGCACGCTGGTTGGTATTGTAGTAGCCTAAGGAACGATCGATCTGCGTCGCGACGCTGTCGCTCATCGAGGTGTTCAGGCGATACGTACCGGTCAGGGTGTTATTAAATATCCCGCCGCGGTCGCGCCGGTACGGTTCGTTCCAGTTCCACGAGACGTTGTTATAGCCGGCGAGCGTGTTGACGTCCTTCCGGATCGTCTGCCACTGGTTCTTGACCGAGGCCGTCATATCGCGACGGTCAAAGAAAGTGTTCAGGCGGCTGGCTCGCTCGAGCACGCCTTCAAATTCGTCAGTAGCATCGCGCCGGCCGCTGAGGGCCGACCTGTAACTGGTCAGCGCATTCGAAAACGCCGTGACGAGGGTCGCTGCCCTTTCATCGGTATTGTTGTTGTCCCACGGATAGCGATTGCGCGCGACCTGGCGCTGAAGCGTATTGGTCCGGTTGATCACCCGATTCAGGGTGTTTTGTACCTGACGATCGTAGCGCCATTGCGGCGTCTGACCGAGCACGACCAAACCCGAGCCCACTGTCAGGCCTAGCAAAAGAAGTGATATTCGCAACGTTCTCAGATATCTCATAATTTCATTTCTCCTCGGGAGAGTAGCTGGAACCATTGTTGCAAAAGGCGGGCCATCGGTTTGTCAGGTGGCTTACACGGGCGAAAAACGGCGAAAAAAAGAAGCGGACCGCAGGGCCCGCATCTCTTGTATATGTTGCTATGCTTAGATTTACGCCTTCGCCTTATTTATCTCTTCAGTCAGCACCGGTACAGCCTCAAATAGGTCGCCGACGATGCCGTAATCTGCGATATCGAATATCGGTGCCTCTGCATCCTTGTTGATAGCGACGATCGTGCCGGCGTTTTTCATTCCGACGATGTGCTGGATGGCCCCCGAAATTCCGAGTGCGATATACAGTTTCGGAGCGACCGTCTGACCCGAAGAACCTATCTGCCGGTCTATCGGGAGCCACTCGCTGTCGCAGATCGGGCGCGAGGCGGCAAGGTCCGCACCGAGGGCATCGGCAAGCTGCTGGGCCACCGCAAGGTTCTCCTGCGACTTAATACCGCGGCCCACGGCGACGATGACCTCGCTTTTTGTAAGATCGACCGATGCCTTGGCTTCCTGGAAGGGAGCCTCCGGCGTCATCCGAACGTCGCCAACGGTGACATCCATCGTCTCGACAGCCGCACTTCCCTTCTCGGCGTTGTCACCTCTAAACGCTCCTGACTGGAAAGTGATGAAGTATGGAGCGTCACCTCCGAGGCTAACATCTGCATCAAGTTTGCCGAGGAATATGCGCCGTGTCAGCACCAGCTTGCCGCCCTCGCTGCGGTAGCGGATGCAATCGCCCACAACCTCACGACCAAGGCGAGCCGCAACTTTCGGGGCGAAATCACGCACCTGATAAGTGTGCGCCATCACGACGTACTGCGGGTTCACGGCCATGACGACCTGTTCCCAGGCGTCCGCGTAAGCGTCAGGCGTGTACGTGCCGAGTTTTTCGTTCTTCGCGACGATGACCTTTTCAATATTGTAGCCCGCGATTTCCTGCGCGAGCGGACAGTCGTTTGCGCACGGCAGAACAGCTGTGACCGAAAGCCCTAGGTCCTTGCCGATCGCCTGCGCGGCTGTGATGGCCTCGAGCGATGTCTTGTTCAGGACGCAGTCTTTGTGTTCAATAAATACAAGGATGCTCATATTACACGCACCTCCGAGCGAAGTTTCTCGACGAGTTCGACCGCACCGGCCTTGGCGTCGCCGTTGCCGAGGATCTGAGTTTGTTTGGTCTTGAGCGGCATGTAAACCTTTTCGATCTTAGGGGCCGAGGCGAACTCGGCGATGTTCGGGGTCACCTCGGCGACAGGCTTGGACTTCGCAGCCATGATGCCTTTTAGCGAGGCATAACGGATCTGCGAAATACCTGATTGAATGGTGAGCAATGCAGGCAGCTTGTACGTAAACCACTGGTACCAGCCGCTCTCAAGCTCACGTTTGACACGAAGCGTATCGCCCAGGCTTTCCCGATCGACCTCGATCACGATGGTAGCGTGGGGAATTCCCAGAAGCTCCGCAAGTATCACGCCTGTCTGGCCGTAGCTCGCGTCATCAGACTGCAAACCGCCAAATATAAGATCGGCGTTCTCATCGCGAATGGCGTCAGCGATGGCGGAGGCGATCTGGTAGGCCGAGAGCGATTTGCTGTCCTCAACAAGGATGTGGATCGCGCGATGTGCTCCGCGAGCCAGCGCATCTTTAATGACCGACTTTGCTCCCGCGGGCCCGAGCGTGCAGACGACAACTTCGCCTTCGCCCTTGGCCTCGACGGTCCTAAGCGCCTCCTCCAGCGCGTAGCCGTCAGACTCATTCGTCTGCTGGGCCACGTCGGCCTCGTTTATCCATTTTTCGTCGCCCGCGATGCGCAGCACCGCGTCCTTATTGGCGACTTGTTTCATTAGAACGATTATTTTCATATCAGGTTAGTCCCATCTCATCCATATCGGACAAAAGGGACGCTAAATTGATCATCAACTCTGCCCGTGTGTAGGCCTGAGTCCAAAAGCTGGGATATTCAGTGAGGTATCCGAGATAGAATTCGCCGTCCTTCCAACAGACGTACTCCAAGCTGATCATTAATCCGAGTACCGCTTAAATATCAAACATGCATTCGTCCCGCCGAAACCAAAATTGTTCGACAGAACGTAATCGACGCTAGCA
>CAZWSK010000052.1:9849-14588 GCA_964636445.1 uncultured Chloracidobacterium sp. | reverse complement strand
TTGGCGGCGGAATTTTTGTCGAAACCGGCGGCGTGCTGGGCCTGTACGACTCGCGAGTGACGGGCAACACGGGCCTCGGTGGCGGAATATTCTCATCGGGCACCGTCACGATCAACCGCTGTCTGATCGATGGAAATATCGGCGATGTTACCGGGGGAGGCGTCGCAAATGTCGGCAGCGCGCACGAAATGACCATCGCTAATTCGGCCATAACGGGCAACACGGCATCGTCGGCGGGGGCGATATATAACGAGGGCAAACTGCTGCTCGTCAACGACACCATCGTCGAGAATACCGGCACGCAGGCCGTAAACAGCATTCTCAATACAGGCTCGGGCACGGCGCGAGTCATCAATACGATCATCGGCCGAGATTCCGCGATCGGCAACAGCCTGCAAGGCACGTTCATCTCTGGCGGCAGCAATATCGTGACCAACGCGAGCGGCAGCAGCGGTTTTGCCAACGGCGTCAACGGCGATCAGGTCACAAACAACGACATCCTCGATCCAATGCTCGGCCCGCTCTCGGATAACGGCGGGCCAACGGACACGTTCATGCCGCTTGAGGGCAGTCCCGCGATCCTCCATGGCGATCCGTGCGTCCGGACTTCTCAATGCACAACGCTGCCCGGCGTTCAGGTGCCCAATGGACGCTCGGACCAACGGAAGTTCCGCCGTAATCCCTTCAATGCAAACATCGACGTAGGAGCTCACGACACAAACGCCTTCAGCAATACGGCTTTGGGCAGTTTTGTGCTCAGCGGGTTTGCCAGCGGCGTCGCGAGCCGGCACGTCGGAACCATCGTTGAGTTAATAAACCCTACAACGATGGAACGCCGTTACGCGCGCGTCCGACTGAATGGCGACATCTCCTTCACAAACCTGCCGAGCGACGCCTTTGTGATAAATATAAGAGCCAAGCGCTCAGGCATGGTCACGCCGCTGGTCTTTGCGATCGATTAATTCGGGACAGCCACGGCCCGTGTGCCTTCTTCGAGGAGTTTGGAATATCGCGGGAGGTCGAGCATTTGAGGCTGCGGCAGCCGGCGGCAGAACTCGAAATTCACGGACGCTTTCGCGAATTGCCCGTGTTCGATCTGCAGAATGCCGAGCGAACAGCTCGCGGTGACGATTGCCGGGTGGTCCTCGTTGTAATGTGCTCGAAATTTGGCTAGAGCGTCCTCTAAATAACTTTCGGCAAGCGCCGGGCGCTCCACGTCGGGCATGGGCAAGGCATTTTTGTAATACGCCTCGGCCGACTCAGGGTCCGTCCGGCCCCATAGCCGATTCGAATAATCCAACAGCATATGCGGCAGGTTCACATTGCCGGGATCCGTCTCGCGCATCATCTCGATCGCGGCAGCCAACAGCCTTGCAAGGCCATCTTTATCCTCGGCGTTCGTCCTCGACCTGTTCGCCCACAGGTAGTACATGTCTTTCGCTACCAACTCATGTCTGTCGCCGTAAAACTCCTTCCTTAGGTCGATGGCCCTATTGGCGTGATAAAGTGCCCGTTCGCCCGCAGCCGCGTCGCCCTGGCCGGAACGCACCGTATAGACCTCTGCAAATTTATGATGCAGCTCTGACTGTATGTCGGGCCGGCCGGGGAATTCGCTCTCGATGCTGCCGCTCATCGCGTCAAGAACGTCGATCACTTTGGCTTCGCCGTTGGACCCCGAGCCTGCAGCGTATAGGCCCGGATTCGCGTAGGCGATGATCTTTTCCATGAATTCCGTCACCTTACCGGCCCGCTCCTCCTCCTCTCGTGATCTCGCGGATTCCGCCTCCGCTCGCTGCTGCGCTGCCGAGGCGAGCCGTGCCTGCTCGCGAGCGATGCTGGTCTGCCGCACGGCGACGGCAAAGCCCGCGATCAGGCTCAAGATAACCACGCCCGCGGCCACAACCTGCATCCTGTTGCGCTTATAGAATTTACTCGCGCGGTAGGCGAGTGTGGCGGGCCGCGCCGTAACGGGTAAGCCATCGATGTACCGCCAAATGTCCTCGGAGAACTGATCGACGGTGCGATAACGCCTCTCAGGTTCCTTGCGAAGCGCCTTCATCACGATGTTGTCGAGATCGCCCTTTAGTTCCGAGGCCAGTATCGCCCGGTCCGGCACTGCGTCGTGAACGACCACGCTTGGAAGGGCGGGCTGAGATTCAACGACCTCCTTCATCACCTCAGGATTCGACGTTTCATTTGAGCCAAACGGCACAATGCCCGTCAGGACCTTGAAAAGCACCACTCCAAGACTGTAGATGTCCGTCGCGGTCGAGACCGGCCGGCCGTCGATCTGCTCCGGCGATGCGTATGCCGGCGTCATGGCACCCAGTTGGGTAACCGTATCTGTGCCTTTTCGTGATTCGTCGATCAATTTTGAGATGCCAAAATCGAGCAGCTTCGGCTCACCATCCGGTGAGACGATGATGTTCGACGGCTTGATATCGCGGTGGATTATCAGGTTTCGATGAGCGTATGCGACAGCATCACAAACCTTGACGAAAAGCTTAAGCCGGGCCAAAAGCCCGAGTTTGTTGTCCGTACAGAACTCATCTATTCGTACGCCCTCGGCATATTCCATCACGGAATATGGAACGCCATCGTCTGTTGCTCCAAAGTCGATGAGACGGGCGATGTTTGGATGCTCGAGCGCCGCGAGGATCTCCTGCTCGCGCCGAAAACGCTTACGCAGGACACCGGTGTTCATTTCCCGCTTCAGCAGCTTAATGGCTACCCTTTGACGCGATCCACCGACCGTACGCTCGGCCATGTAAACCGCGCCCATTCCGCCGAAGCCCAAATCGCCGGTTATCTCATAGGCGCCGATGTGTTTCCCGATCAAGTGCGGCCGCTCCGGCCCGCCCCAAGAAAATGATTCTTTGGATAGCTCGATAGCCGGAGGCAGGTCCCAATTCTCCGCCGTGCTTTCGAATTTGAGAAGCCGTTCGATCTCCCTCTTGATCTCATCGGACGTGTCGAGCCCGGCAAGATATTCATTCCTCTCGCTATCGCTCAGATCGATGAGATCGAGAGTGATGTTCTTTGCTTTTTGCCAATCGTTCTTGTCCATGCGCCCGCGGGGTGTTTTTCCTGCGTTTAAAAGCGTGAGTTTCCCGGAAAAGGTGCAAACCTATTCCGCGCCTGCCTCGAACTGACTCAACAGCCACAGCTTTGCGTGCTTCCACTCGCGCAGGACCGTACGCTTAGAAACATTCATCACCTCTGCGATCTCGTCGACCATCAATCCGCCGAAAAATCGCATTTCAACGATCTGCGCCTGACGCTCGTCGAGATCCGCCAGCTGTCCGAGCAGGCCATCGACGGTGAGGACGAGCAGAAGTTTGTTTTCGACCGGTAGCTGTACGTCGTCAAATGGGATCCGGACCGGATTCTTGCCCCGTTTACTCGTCGCCAAGCCGCGTGCGTGCTCGACGAGTATCTGTCGCATCAATCGCGAGACCATTCGGTAGAAATGCGTACGGTTCTTCCATTTGATGTCAGGTAGCTTCGATATCTTGATAAATGCCTCGTGCACGAGCGCGGTGGGCTGCAGCGTATGCCCGCGGCGTTCGCTCTGCATCAGGTAGCTCGCCTGATGTTTCAGCTCGTCGTAGACATGAGGCAAGAGCCGCTCCAGGGCCTCCGGATCTCCTTCCTGCCAGTCTTGCAGGAACTTGGTTATTTCGCCTTCGTGCATTTTGAGTATCGCGCTCAGGGAGTTCTTCAATTTTATCGCAGGCCGCTACTTTCCCAAGTTTCCGGCCGCGATGTCACTACTTTGCAAGAAATATCGCTATTAGACTCAGACACACCAAGACAACAAAATGGAGCGACTCAACATGAACATCGTTAAGATGCCGGCGAAACTTATATCATCCGCAGTTCTTATGCTCGCAGCCGCGATCGCAGGCTCGGCGGCGACGTTTACGGTTACAAACACGAATGACAGCGGCGCGGGCAGCCTTCGTCAGGCGATCCTCGACGCCAATGCCACCAGCGACGCGGATGTGATCCAGTTCGACGCGGGCGTATTCAGCACGCCCCAGACGATAACTTTGACAAGCGGGGAATTGCTTATCGAGGACAGTAATCTGACCATCAATGGCCCGGGGACAGAACTTCTGAGCATTTCCGGCAATGATCAGTCGCGCAGTTTCCGCATAAACGCAGCCAACGTTACGGTGGCGGTAACGCTAAACAATATGACGATCAAAGACGGGAATGCGGGCGGCGGCGGCGGCATTCGAACGGACGCCGCCACCGGTACCGACCGACGCGTCGTTCTGAATATTTCCGGCGTGGTGTTCCAGGACAATACAACAAACAGTGGTACTAGTGGCGGTGGGATATTTGTTGGATTAGGACTAGGTGAACTGAACGTCAATAACTCCGTTTTCCGCCGAAATACCGGGAACGGCGGCGGTGCTATCCAATGTGGCAGCGGCGGTAGCGCGTGTGTTGCCGTGACGATAACCAACACGCTGTTTGAAGAAAACGTCGCCGGCGGCTTGGGCGGTGCCGGCTTCAACTGCTGCGGAAACGGCACGCCGATCTCCCCGATCGTTCTGGAGAACGTATCATTCGTCAGAAACCTAGGCGGCAACAACGGCATGGTGATGAGACTGTCGCACCATCTAACGCAGTTCATCTTCAGAAATATGACTGTCGCCAACAACAACAGCGGGGTATCGGGTAACACTGCCGCACTGCAGTTAGAGTTTGGTCATTTCTCGTTCGAAAAT
>CAZWSK010000052.1:0-9839 GCA_964636445.1 uncultured Chloracidobacterium sp. | reverse complement strand
CCTACAATACGAACAAGGACACGACCGGCTCCCTGCCCGTCGGTATCAACTCAACGTGGAACGACACAGTCATTTCGTTTCGGAATACGATAGTTGCCAAAAACACCAATGCGAACGGACTCCAGCGGGACCTGAGCGCACAGAACCGAAATCTCGGACGGCTCGATTCCTTAGGCTACAACATCTTTGCCACGCTCGTTGGCAATACGGTCGTCGAGGGCAACACGACCGGAAACCAGATCGGTGCAAACCCGCTGCTCGACCCGATCTCGCGCGAAAACGGCAATTTTTTAAAGACGCTCAACCTGCGTCCGGGTTCCCCGGCGATCGATGCCGGCGACCCCGCGAATTTTCTTGCCACTGACCAGCGCGGCATTGCGCGGCCGGTTGACGGCGACGGGAACGGTACGGCGCTGCCCGATATCGGCGCATTCGAGAAACGGCCCGTGGACATCGTGCCGGCCAAGAGCTTTGATTACGACGGCGACGGGCGGCTCGACTTTTCGGTATTCAGGCCGTCGACGGGAGCGTGGTATCTGCAGCGGACGACGGCGGGATTTCAGGGCCTGCAGTTCGGCGCGAGCGGCGACAAAGTGACGCCCGCCGACTATGACGGCGACGGGAAGGTTGACATCGCGGTCTTCAGGCCGTCCACCGGCTTGTGGTACATCCTGAACAGCGGCTCCGGGACAGTGAGTTTCCCTGTCTTCGGCGTGTCTGAGGATATTCCGGCACCGGGCGATTACGACGGTGACGGCAAGGCCGACCTGACCGTGTTCAGGCCGAGCCAAGGCACATGGTACAGGCAGAATTCGTCAAACAGCAGCTTTTTTGCAATGCAGTTCGGCTCGACCGGCGACGTGCCGACCATCGGCGATTTTGACGGCGACGGCAGGAACGATCTCGGCATCTGGCGGCCTTCAAACGGCGACTGGTACAACATTCGCAGCTCGGACGGCACCGTCTTCGGTGAACGCTTTGGCCAGACGGGCGACCGCATCGCACCGGCGGACTATGACGACGACGGCAGGACCGACCTCGCGATCTATCGCCCGTCGACGGGCCTGTGGGTCGTGAGAAATTCGCTCACCGCCACGTACAGCTATTACGTTTTCGGAGAGTCGAGTGACGTCCCTGTCTCAGGTGACTACGATGGCGATGGCCGAGCGGACATCGGAGTGTGGAGGCCTACGGACGGAACGTGGTATGTCCGGCGAAGTGGCAACGGTCAGTTCATCGTATTCCCGTGGGGACAGAGCGGAGACCTTCCGACGCCGAGCGCCTTCGGTAAGGAAAACTAACCTACGCTGCGGGCCTAGATCCTGCGGGAATCGTAGGCCCAGTGCAGCAGGGCCTGGCGTTGGCGGGGACGGCAATCGAGTGCGCGTCGAGGGCAATTCTTTTTGATCTGTGCGATGTGCCGGCGAACGGCTTTCCACCGCTTGATCTGGCGTTCGTCGTCAGGGCATCGGCGGCCCATGTAGTAGCGGCAGTACCACTGAAACCAGCCGCGCGGGTCCTCTTCATACAGCCAGCCTTTCTTTTTCCAGACCGATAACGGCTGCGAGGCGTTGATCTTGAAGTAATTCAGTTTTGGATCGTGACGCTCCGCGCAGAGCTTGGCTTTCGCGAACCAATCTGCCGGGAATTCGTCGCGGCAATCCGTCATATACTTGCCGCCAAACACGCCAAGCTCGAGCATTTTCTTGGGCGTTAATTCAGGCGTGAAATCGGGATGAAAGTTCTTGCCCGCGGGTTCGGTCAGCGGATATGCATAGTTCCGCTGCATCTTGTCATTGACCTCGACCCAGCGTTCTTTCATCAAGCGGTTTGGCTGTTGGCGATCAGGGTCGGATACTGGCCCGTCCAACACGCCGTGCACGCCGTCGCAGGATCGATGCCGATCGATTCAAGCATGCCGGCGTGCGAGAGATAGCCCAGACTGTCGGCGCCGATCGATTCACAGATCTCGATCACCGACATATGCGATGCGATGAGCTGATCACGATCGGGCGTATCAACACCGTAATAACACGAATGCGTCGTCGGCGGGCACGAGATACGCATGTGCACCTCAGCCGCGCCGGCCTCCCGGACCATTTGTACGATCTTCTTCGAGGTCGTTCCTCGAACGATCGAATCGTCGACCAACACAACGCGCCGGCCGCTGATAAGGTCTTTGATCGGATTCAGCTTTAGCCTGACGCCGAACGAGCGTATGTTCTGCGTCGGCTCAATGAACGTTCGGCCGACGTAATGATTACGAATGATCGCCTGCCGAAAGGGTATTCCCGACTGGGCCGAATAACCGATCGCCGCCGCGACGCCCGAGTCAGGCACGGGCACAACAATGTCAGCCTCGATCGGATGCTCGAGAGCGAGCCGGCGGCCCATCATATGCCGCGACTGATTGACCGAGCGGCCAAAGATGATGGAATCGGGCCGCGAGAAATAGACGTGCTCAAACGCGCACACGGCCGGCTGCTTCGCCTCAAACGGCCGCTCCGAACGCAGGCCGTTCCTATCGACAATGACCATTTCGCCCGGCTCCACCTCGCGGACGTATTCGGCATCGATCAGATCAAACGCGCAGGTTTCGCTTGCCACGCACCACGCGTCCCCATACTTGCCTAACACGAGCGGCCTAAACCCACGTGCGTCACGCACGGCGACGAGCGAATCTGCTGTTAAGAACAACAGCGAATACGCGCCCTCGGTGCCCGCGAGCACCTGCTTGATGGCCTCGACCGTGTTCGGTGCCTTCGCCCGCGCGATGCCGTGCAAGATCGTCTCGGTGTCGGATGTTGACGAGAATATCGCTCCGTCCTGCTCAAGCTCTCGCCGCCGGGCCTCAGCAAACGGCAGATTCCCGTTGTGGCAAACCGCGATCTGTCCGTGCTGGCAATTCACGAGAAAAGGCTGCACCTCTTTGATCGTGTTCTTGCCCGCGGTCGAGTACCGCGTATGGCCGATAGCGGCCGTCCCGGGAAGCTTTGCCAGTACTTCAGGGTTCAGCACATCGGCGATCAGCCCGATGCCCCGCTGCTGCAGCAGGTAACCGTCGTCGACAGACACGATGCCGCACGCCTCCTGCCCGCGATGCTGGAGGGCAAACAGGCCAAGCTGCGTCAGCGTCGAGGCCTCCGCATGGCCAAAGATGCCGAATATGCCGCACTCCTCTCGCAATTTGTCCGACCAACTCTCCACAGTTCTATTTTGCCATATCGCTCGCCGCGCATTCGAGGTCGTGTTGTGTATTGATGTTCCGGAACAGATGTTTTACGTCTCCGGCTGAAGCATATTCTGCCTCGCCGACGATGCGTGTCAGCTCGTCGCTGAGAAACAGGCGAAGCGGTGGTAGTTCTCCGCCCGCATCCATCGCCGTTTCGATCTTAGAAAGCACCGGGCCGACTTGATACGTCGCGCATAATGGCTGCAGCCGGCCGTCGGGCTGGACCGGAACGACGGCGTCGTATCTCTCGGACGCCATGTCGCCGAGGAGCCTCAGCAGGGCCGGCGTGACGAATGGATAATCGCACGCCAGCACAAGCGTCCATTCCGTGCGTGCAGATGCTAATGCCGCATGTAATCCGCTCCATGCACCGCATCCTGGGCGTAGGTCAGAGATCACCGGCCGCGAGAGCGTGGCGATGGCGCTCGACGGAAACTGAGAGCCCGACGCCGCGACATATGTGACGTCGACATCAGCAAATGCTTCCTCGACAGCTGCCGCCGCACGCTCTGCGAGCGACACACCACCTAGCTCAACAAACGCCTTGTCCCTTCCGAGCCGCGACGACCGGCCGCCTATCAGAACGAATGCTTCGAGGTCGATCATGCCGATGGTTTGACCGAAACGATGACGCACTTCGATGTCGGCGTGCCGCTACGCTTTGCGGTACTGCCGAGCGGCACGAGCGGATTCGCCTCGGGAAAATATGCCGCGACACAGTCAGGCGGCATCTTATACGGCACGACGGTAAAACCGTAGATATGCCGCTCGCCGTCGTCAAAATAGCTCGTAATATCGACCTTCTCGCCAGCGGTCAGCCCGTGCTTTAGAATGTCGGCCTCGCCGATAAAGAGCACGTGACGCCCGCCGTCGATGCCGCGATACCGGTCGTCCATGCCATAGATCGTCGTGTTGAATTGGTCATGCGAGCGTATCGTCGTCAGCATCAACCGCCCCGGCGGCAGTTCGATCCTTGCCAGCCTGCTCGATCGAAAAAGTGCCTTGCCCGACGGCGTCGCAAACATGCCCTCGCGCGGCGGATTCGGCATATAAAAACCGCCCGGCACGCGTATGCGTTCGTTATAATTCTCACAGCCCGGCACGACACGCGAGATCGCGTCGCGGATCAGATCGTAATTGCCGCACATCGCGTCCCAATCGACAGTCGACCGCGAACCGAGCACGGCCTTTGCCATTTGGGCCACGATCCAAACCTCGCTTCGCAATTCCTCCGAGCCCGGCTCAAAGATGCCTTTCGACATCTGCACATTCAGCATCGTGCTCTCGGTCGAAACGAATTGCTCACCCGAGGCCTGCCGGTCGATCTCAGTGCGGCCGAGGCATGGCAGAATGAGCGATACCTTGCCCGGCGTTAGCGCCGTTCGGTTCAGTTTTGTGATCACCTGAACCGTCAGGCCGCAATTGGCCACCGCGGCGGCAACAGCCTCAGTGTCAGGCGAAGCCGCAACAAAATTGCCGCCCATCGCGAAGAAGACCTTCGCTCGCCCATCACGCATCGCCGCGATCGACTTGACCGTGTCAAAACCGTCGGCTTCTTTCGTTTTGAATCCAAATTCGCGTTCAAGGTTCTCGCGAAAGACGGGATTCATCGACTCCCAAATGCCCATCGTCCGGTCGCCCTGCACGTTCGAATGGCCGCGTACGGGACAGAGCCCCGCTCCCGGCCGCCCGATCGCCCCGCGAAGCAGATGCAGATTCACGATCTCCTGTATCGTAGCGACGGCCTCGGCATGCTGGGTCACGCCCATCGCCCAACAGGTGATAAACGAACTCGACTCGGCGATCATCGCGGCCGCCTCGTCGATCACGGCGCGGCCGAGCCCCGACGCCTCGATAATGTCGCCCCAGGACGTTGCGTCGATCGATGCGATCAGATTGTCATAGCCGTCCGTTTTCGCTGCAATGAACTCGTGATCGAACACGTTCCCCGGCGCGGCACGCTCGCTCGCGAGCAAGGACTTCATCAGCCCTTTCAGCACCGCCATGTCTCCGCCGATGCGTACCGGCAGATGCAGGTCCGCGAGCTTTGACGGGCGAAAACCAAGGACCGAAAACGGATTCCCGTGCTGTGGATTCGGGTCGACAAAGTTCGTCAGCCCGACCTCGGCGAGCGGATTGATCGCGATCATCTTCGCACCGGCGTTCTTGGCCGCCGTGAGCGATGACAGCATTCGCGGCGCGTTCGTGCCGGGATTTTGGCCGATGACGATGACGAGATCGGTATTTTCAAAATCCTCAAGCCTGATCGTCGCCTTCCCCAGACCGATCGACTCGGCTAGCGCCACGCTCGTCGACTCGTGGCACATGTTCGAGCAATCGGGCAGATTGTTCGTGCCGAATTGCCGCACAAAAAGCTGATAGAGGAACGCTGCCTCGTTCGACGTCCGGCCAGACGTGTAGAACACCGCCTCGTCAGGAGACGCCAATGAATTAAGCTGACCGGCGATCAACGCTATCGCATTTTCCCACGCGATCGGTTCATAATGCGTCCCGCCCTCACACAGCATGAGCGGCTCGGTAATGCGGCCCTGGCTGTTCAGCCAAAAATCCGTTTGAGCAGCAAGATCCGCGACCGAGTGCTCGGCGAAGAATTCACGCCCGATGCGCTTCTTCGTGCCTTCGTCGGCCAACGCCTTAGCGCCGTTTTCGCAAAACTCATTTATCGTCCGATGCTCAGGGTCAGGCCACGCGCAAGACTGACAATCGATGCCGCCCTTCTGATTTAGCTTCAGCATCCCGCGCGTCCCGCGTACGACACCCATCTTCCCGAACACATGCCGCAGCGCGTTCGTCACGGCATGCACGCCCGCCGATACCTCGGGCGGCGGCGTGACCTTCAATTGTTCATGCTTAGACCCCTTCGTCATAACAGCGAATTGTCAATTGTAAATTGGCCAATAGTTAATTGGGCGAATATATCTTCTCCCAATTAACAATTGTCCAATTTACGATTTACAATTCTCGATCCTTTCCTTTCCGCAGTAAACGTTGAACCGCCCGTCACGTACAAAGCCGACGAGCGTCATTCCGTAATGGTTCGCGAGTTCGACCGCAAGGCTCGACGGTGCACCTACGGCGGCCATTATCGGAATTCCGGCCATCAGTGCTTTTTGTACGAGTTCAAAGCTCGCGCGGCCGCTGACCAGCAATATCTTGTCTGACAACGGCAGTTCGCCGTCCTGAAACTTTCGACCGATGACCTTGTCCAGAGCATTGTGTCGTCCGACGTCCTCGCGGACGATGTCGATCTCGCCGTCGGCCGTGAACAGAGCCGACGCGTGCAGCCCGCCGGTCTCGTCAAAAACGGCCTGTGTCTCTCGCAGCCTTGCCGGCAGGCTGTGGATCGCCTCGCGGCTCACGACAAACCCGTCCGCCGGCAACGCTTTCACGCCGGCCTTGAGCGCCTCGATCGACGATTTGCCGCAAACTCCGCAGCTCGACGACGTATAAAAATGCCGTTCAAGCCGCTTCATATCGATCTCAACGCCTTCGACTAGGTCAACCCTAATAGTGTTCGAATTGAGCGCCGACGCGCGGTCTATAACGCCTTTGCCCGTGCGTATCTTCAGCCCGCAGTGCCGAATCTTTTCGATCTGATCGGGCGATGACAGAATTCCCTCGCTAAACAGAAATCCGGCCGCCAGCTCACCATCCTCACCCGGCGTGCGCATTGTGATCGAGATAGCTCGGTGCGTGTTGTCCGGAAATCCCACACGTATCTCCAGAGGTTCCTCGACCGCAAGCTTGTCGGCGAATTCTCCGTCGTCGGTCGAAATAACGGTCTGCGTGATGGTGTGCGGAGTCGCGGCGGCGGGCTTCATAGTGTCTGTGTTAACGATACTACACTCCACGACAGCGGCGGAAAATGCCCGGGCTTAGCTACGTGTATCGCTCGGTCGTCGAGGCCATCGGGTCGCTCGTGTCGATGCTCCGCTGGCCGAACAATTGAGTTATCGGCACATAGCCCCTGACGAGCTCATCGAGCATCGCATGGATCAGAACGTGGTCCGCCGGCAATCTGACAGGCGTGTTGTATGCGATAAATTTCTCGGCCGCCGAACCGGTGATCGTGTAGGCATGGGCGAGAAAGTTTACTGCCGCCACATGAAAATGCTTGTTGAACCGCCGCATATACATGTTCCGTACGCGCCGGTGGTTGTGCTTACTCCGCCCGAGCGCGTAGTTCACGTGCGACAGCGCTTTCTGCAGAAACCCAAGCGTCGGCGGGAACCGCCCGCCATTCCAGCCCCACTGAATGATATCGGCGTCCGCAGGAACGTGTTCGAGGATCTCGCTCACAACTATCTCGGGCACTTTCAGGTCGACAACATCGTCCTCAAAAACAAGCGCCCGCCGGCATCCCAGCTCGACGATCCGCTCGTATGCCCGCAAATGGCCCACGGAACAGCAGACCTCGCCGACCGTCATCACGCGGCCCTTCGGGTCCTCAAGAATGGCCGCGGCTTCGTCATACGTTCCGTCGGCCATAAGGCTTTCCTTAGTGACGGTGTTTCGGTCGATGCTGTAGACAAACTCGATGCCCTCGGTACCGAGTTCGCGGCGAATATTCTCGTGCCTGTCCGCCGCGTTTTGCGTGGTCACGACAAATATGCCGTCATGAAAAGATCTGAGCAGCGGCGAAAGCATCAGGACTGTGTCAGCGAGGTCATCGGGTCATTTGGGTCGACGCTCCTTTGCGTGAATAATGGCTCGCGGCAGATGTAAGCCTTCACCTTGCCCTGCATGACGGCTTGCATCAGCAGGTTGTCGGCATTGTAAATGACCGGCGTATTCATCTCGATGAGCACCTTGGCGGCGGCCCGATTCACCGTGTACGCATGCGCGCCGAAGTGCTTTCCCGCCTCATCAAAATAGTCGTTGTAAGGCCGCGCGTAAAGGTTCCCGATCATCGTGTGGTCATACTTTTCAAAACCGAGGCTATGAACAACGTGATACGCAGCCTGTTTGAAGGGCCCATACCAAGGCGAACGGCTGCCCGTTAGCCAGCCCCAATAGATGAGCTCGGCGTCATTAGGCACGGCGGTCAGCACCTCATCGACACGTTTCACCGCATTCGCATCAAGAACCACGTCGTCCTCAAAGATCAGGCACCGTTCGTCACCAGTGGCGAGGAATTCCTCATATATCCGCCGATGCCCCATCGCGCAGCATACCTCGCCGAGCCTCATCGTGCGGTCGTTGCGGTCTGCATGCATGGCCGCGGCCTCGTCGTAGATACCTGTGTCGCGCAGTTTGTCGAGTGAGGTGTCGGCCTTGTCGACGCCCTCGAAAAATTCGAAATTCCCTTCGCCGAGCTGCCGCGTCGCTTCCGCCTGCCTCTCGCGTGCCGAGCGTATCGTCAGAACAACGACACGGTCGTGGTATCGCTTTAGGCCGTCTGGCAGCATCGGATCTTACTCAGCGGTCATCGACACGGTAGGGTCCTCAGCGTAAAAGCTTGTCTGGCCGTACAACTGTTTTCGCGCAAGAAACCCGCGCATGTCGCCGGTCGCTATCAGACGTTCGGGCGCGTGGTCAGAGTTCACCGCGATCGGCGTATTATAGTCGATCATCTTCTTCGCAGCCTCGCGCGTGACCGTGTAGGCGTGCAGGAGATAGTTTCCCGCCGAGCGATAGAAATACTTGTTATACGGGTGCATGTAGCGGTTGCTGATCTGCTTATGCGTCTGATCGAGCAGTCCCAGCGACGAGCGTACATGATCGATGCCTTGCTGCAGGATCCGGTTCCACGGTCGGAATCGGCCAAAGTCCCAGCCCCAGTAAATGATCTCAGCACGGCGCGGCACACAGGCGAGGGCCGCCTTGATATCGCGTTCGGGAACGTGCAGGTCAACAAGGTCGTCCTCGAAGATCAGCGCACGCTCACCGTCCGTCTCTAGAAACCGCTCGTAAACGCTCCTATGCCCGATAGCGCAGCAGATGTGCCCCATCGTCATCGGGGGCTCTTTGGGCCCGTTTCCGAAAGCCGCCTCCGCGACCACGGCCCCGGACTCGATCATCTCTTCACGAGTCAGCACATTCTTGTCCGGGCCATATACGTACTCGAAATTGCCCTCGCCAAGCTGCCGCACGACCTCAGCCTGACGGTCCGTAGCCGATGGGATCGTTAGAACGTAAACGGCATCATGATATTTCTTAAGTGCAGGTGATAACACGGCAGGATCGGCTTACGCGACTCTGAGATTATACGATATTTGGGTCAAGGTCCCGTATACCGAAGTCGTCTTCTCTTTGCGGCTTCGCGGCTTTGCGGGCTGATCTTACTGCCAGGCCGTCAAGCCGCAAACAAACAAAACAGCACAATCTACGCGGCATCAGCGGGAAGGATACGCCCGCGGCATTCGCCTAAGCCGATGCGGCGGAAGCCTTCGCGTTCGCAATAGCCTTTCATAATGACCTCGTCGCCGTCCTCGAGGAACCGCCGCTGCTCGCCCGATGGCAATTCGATCGGCTCGGTGCCGCGCCATGTGAGTTCCAGCATGCAGCCGCGTTCGTCCTTTTCCTTGCCCGACACGGTGCCCGTCGCCATCAGGTCGCCGGTCTGCAGGTTGCAGCCGTTCGACGC
>CAZWSK010000051.1:0-14643 GCA_964636445.1 uncultured Chloracidobacterium sp. | reverse complement strand
ATGCGGCAGTGCTCGGAAAGACGGCTGTCGTCCCCCGCCGAAGCGTGGGCCGCGGGCATCTGCAGGCACCACGAGAGGCATAGTGCGCCGGTTACATTCAGGCACAGAAAAACGACGACGAACGCCGCCACTCCTTTGCTGCCTGAAAGCCCTCGTATCATATCGATCCAGCGAATGTTAGCACTGATGCCTCTCCACTAACAAGATTATTGTTTGCGTAAGCGTCGTGGTGTGATCTGAATCACATCTGCATCAGACATTAAATCGAAAATCGACCACATCGCCGTCCTGCATGACGTATTCCTTGCCCTCGAGGCGGGCGAGGCCTTTGTCGGCGGCGGCCTTACGTGAGCCGCAGGCAACGAGGTCGTCGAATGAGACTATCTCGGCGCGGATAAAGCCGCGCTCGATGTCGGTGTGGATCTCGCCGGCCGCCTGCGGGGCTTTCGTTCCGATCGGAATGGTCCAGGCCCGAACTTCTTTTTCGCCGGCGGTGAGAAAGCTCATGAGGCCGAGCATGTGATATGCGGCCTTGATGAGGCCATCGACGCCTGAGCCTTCGAGTCCCAGGTCCTTGAGATACTCAAGGCGTTCGGCGGCGTCGAGGGCGACGAGCTCGGCCTCGAGCTTGGCACAGATGACCACAACGTCCGAATTCTCCTTTGAGGCGAATTCCTTTACCCGCGCGACATGAGGATTTGAATCAGGATCGGCAAGCGAGCCCTCATCGACGTTCGCGGCGTAGATAGTCGGTTTTGTCGTGAGAAAGAACCAGCTTTTTACGATCGCTTTTTCGTCATCATCGAGCGATGCGGAGCGGGCCGGACGGCCTTCTTCCAGGAACGGCTGGATCTTGTCGAGGATCTCAAGCTCGCGCTTAGCGTCTTTGTCCCCGGCCTTGGCGGCACGCATGGCCTTGTCACGGCGTTTTTCGGCGGATGCGAGGTCGGCGAGGGCTAGTTCTATCTGGATGGTCTCGATGTCGCGGATCGGGTCGACCGAGCCCTCGACGTGGACGATGTTCTCGTCCTCGAAGCAGCGTACGACCTGAATAACCGCGTGCGTTTCGCGAATATTCGCCAGGAACTGGTTGCCGAGACCTTCGCCCTTGGAAGCTCCGCGTACGAGGCCGGCGATGTCGAGAAATTCGACGGTTGCGGGCACGACCTTCTGTGCATTGTTGAGCTTTTCGAGAACGGCAAGCCGCTCATCGGGTACGGCCACGACGCCGACGTTCGGTTCGATGGTGGCGAACGGGTAATTTGCGGCCAAAGCGGCTTGCTGTGCCGTTAGGGCATTAAAAAGGGTCGATTTTCCGACATTGGGCAGGCCAACGATTCCGGCTTGAAGCATAAGGTTGCGGTCTGGCCCTACAGGCCAAAAGACCTAATTTTACAGGGAAAGAATGCAAAGTGAAAGCTATCGGCGGGCGTAATACATGCCGATGTTCTTTAGCCGGCCGGCGCTTTGATCGCCAAGCCAGGGAAATTCGCGTTTCGCCGCGGGAATGATATCGAACTCGTCGAGTGTGCCGTTGAGTTCCTGTTCTGCCAGCTCGTAGATGCGGCTTTCGGCCCGGCGGGCGATAGAGGTGAGCTCGTCAATTTCGGCGTCGGTCAGATCGGCGTGTTTTAAGCGAATGCGATCATGTATCGGCTTGCGAAAGTTCTCGCCCCACTCGGTCGCCAGCTCCAGGGCCGTGTTTAGCAGATCGTCGGAAAATGGCCGCATCTCGCACTATTAGAGACGTTAATTGCGTTTTTTTGCAAAAGTAAAGTAATTTATCTAAAAGCCCCGCTCGGATTTATGCTTTTATCTCTGCTGCTCCTTTTGCTGATCGCGTCGGCGGGATCGATGCTGACGTACAAGATCGCCGATGACGAACCGCTGCTTTGGCGGCTCGCAGCGGGTTGCGTGATCGGCTCCGCTGTCTTTGGTATCGCTGCATTCGCGATCTCGTTCGTGATCGGCTTCAGCGCGGTGTCGGTGCTGGCATCGCTGGCCGTCACTTGCGCGATGTTCGCGCTGCTGAAATACGGCGACACCGCGAGACGATTCCGGCAGGACCGTGACCGGGCAAAGGGCCGGCTCAGCGGGGCGAGCTTCAAGAAATCGCTGGGATTCTTTTACTACCTGTTTTTCTTTTTACTCTTCTGGGCCTATTTCGGGCAGACCGTCTATCAGACGAGCGATGGGATCTTTACGGGCGGCTCACAGAACCTGGGCGACCTGCCGTACCACATCGGCGCCATTCTCGGCTTTAGCGAAGCGGCGAAGTTCCCGCCGGACAACCCGATATGGGCGGGGGCGAAATACGCCTACCCCTTTATCACAGACTTCATCTCAGCCTGCTTCGTAAAACTTGGGATCAGCTATCGTGACGCGATCGTGACACAGAACGTCTTTTGGACGTTCTCATTGTTCGTGCTGCTCGAGCGTTTCGTTGCACGCGTGACGGCGAACAAACTCGCCGGAAGGATCGCACCCGCACTGCTGTTCCTGAGCGGCGGGCTCGGATTCCTTTGGTTTCTGGGCGATGTAAGCTCGTCGGGAAAGGGCATCATCAGCGTGCTGTCGGCACTGCCGCGTGACTATACGATCGGCGAGCAGTTTCGCTGGGGCAATTCGCTGGTCGTGCTCTTTATCACACAGAGAAGTATGCTGCTCGGCCTGCCGCTGGTGATGCTGGTGCTGGGTACGTTGTGGCGAATATTTACAAGGGATGACGAGCGGCAGCAGCCGTGGGAATTGCTCACACGTCGGGGCTTTCCTTATGCGATATTTATTTCCGGACTGCTCGCCGGGACGCTGCCGCTGATACACCTTCACAGCCTTGCGGTGCTATTTATCGTGACCGCGTTCCTGTTCGTCCTGCGGCCGTCGCGCTGGATGGAGTGGATCACGTTCGGTGTCGGTGTGGCCGTCGTCGCCCTGCCGCTGCTGGCGTGGACGATGACAGGGAGCGCGTCGGACACGACGAGCTTCTTTGGCTGGGAGTTTGGCTGGGACAAGCGGAGCGATAATTTCTTTTGGTTTTGGTTCAAGAACACGAGCCTGACGATACCGCTCCTGCTCGCTGGGCTCGGCTTGTGGTACTGGGTTCACCGTCCGACGGCTGAGAACGAGGAAGAAAAGCCGAAAAAGAAAAAGGAAGCTGCCGCGCGGATCGATCCAGTGCCGCTTTTACTTTTCTTTATCCCGTTCGGATTTCTATTCATCCTCGGCAATACCGCGAAGCTGGCCCCGTGGGTCTGGGACAATATCAAGATCCTCGTTTATTGGCACATAGGCTCGATCATATTTATCGCGTTCGCCATCGCTTGGCTGTGGCAGAAGAACACGATAGCGAAGATCGCGGCGGCCGTGCTGCTCGTATCGCTGACATTCGCCGGGGCTTTGGATGTTTGGCGTACGGCCTCAGGAACGGTCAAAACACAGGTATTTCCGCCGGACGCCGTCCGTGTTGCAGAGCAGATAAGGCAGAAGACCGAAAACACGGCGCTGTTCCTGAATGCTCCGATCTATAACACCCCGATCGTCCTGACCGGCCGGCAGTCTCTGATGCGCTACACCGGGCATTTGTTCTCGCACGGAATAAATGCGTACGCCCGCGAGGCGGACGTGAAACGCATATACGAGGGCGGCGGAGTTTCGGAAATGCTGCTGCGTCAATACAATATCGATTATGTGCTCGTGTCGCCCGAGGAGAAGAACACAATGAAGGCGAACGAGGAATTCTTCAAAAAATATCCGGTCGTAGCCGAATCAGGCCCGTTCCGGGTATATAAGGTCAAATGAGCAAGAAAAAGAAGGGCAAGAAGCCTGCCTCGCAAGCGAGCGCGTCATCGGCCGCTGAACAGCCTACGCAGCAGGCCGCCGCGCCAAAACATAAGCAGCAGAAACAGAAGACCCAGCGGGCCGCGCTGCGCTCGCCGGACGAATGGCTGACCGAACAAAGGTGGTTTATCGCCGCCGGGGTGATAACTCTGCTCTCGATCTTTCTGCGGTTTTGGCAGCTGAGCCTCAAGCCGTTTCACCACGATGAGGGCGTCAACGGTTTCTTCCTGCGGACTTTGTTCCTGGACGGCACGTACAGATATGACCCGTCGAATTACCACGGGCCATCGCTTTATTTCATCGCCCTAGCGTTTGCCAAGACATTCGGGCTCGAGACCGTGCCGGTAAGAGCGAGCATGGCCATTTTTGGCGTCGCGATGGTCGTTCTGGCGTTCTTTCTCAAACGCTACATCGGCCGGGTCGGCAGCCTTATGGCCGGCCTTTTCCTGGCGATCTCGCCCGGAATGGTGTTTATCTCTCGCTACTTTATACACGAGATATTCTTTGTATTTCTCGGATTGGCCCTGGCCGTTTCGATCGTTTATTTCGTTGAGAGACAATCTGCCGGCAAGTATGCGATCGCGTGGACCGCGTTGATCCTGCTGATCGCCTACGCTCCATCGACGGTGAAGTTATCGACATTTCTCGGCGGCGACAGTTCGGCGGCGCTATGGGGCTTCGCCATACTTTTCTTTATTGTTGAGGCGGTGCTGACGTACCTGGTAATCAGATGGCTAATGACATGGGACGACGGGCGGCCGATCTATATGATCCTGGCCTCGGCATCGGTCGCTATGTTCTTTGCGACGAAGGAGACCGCGTTCATCACCATCGGAACGATGTTCATCGCCTCCCTCTGCGTGTGGATCTGGCGGCGTATCATGCCCGACAGAACGCTGGACAACAACAGATTCAATCTTGCTCTTGCACTCTCGGCTCTGGTGCTCGTCTTCCTGTTCCTTTCCGGGATGTTCGGGGACGCTTATAAGTGGCTGTTCGATACCTTTATGCCGACGGGCAGGCCGCAGGAGACATTTGTCTTTGTCGGGATCGTTGCGATGATCGGCGGCTCCGTGGCGGCGTGGCTGCTCTTCCTCATTGCACAGCGGCGGGCAAACGAGTCTGAGATCGAAGAGCCTGTCGCATTGACGTGGTCCGGCTTCCGGGCAGCGCTTGGCAGCAACCGCAATACGATCATGATCGCGGCGGCGGTGGCGGTGACCTTCGCATACCTTTGCCTGTTGTTCTTTACCTCGTTCTTTACGTATGCCGAAGGCTGGAAGAAGGCGTTCGAGGCATACGCCATTTGGACCAAGACGGGCAGCCGCGACCATACGATGCACGGCTGGGCGGGCTATATCAAATGGGGCATGAAGATCGAGTCGGCGCTGCTCATCCTGTCGCTGCTCGGCACCTTGGTCGCTTTCATCAAGGCAAAACACAGGTTCGCGATCTTTGCGGGATTTTGGAGTTTCGGCCTATTCGCCGCGTATTCGATCATTCCCTACAAAACGCCCTGGCTTGCGTTGAGCTTCCTGATGCCGATGTGCATATCGGCAGGATACGGGCTGAACGAACTATTTTCATCAAAAGACTCACGGCTGCGATTCTTGTCGGGGGCATTAGCCGTCGTCGCGGTGGGCGTGTTGGGCTATCAGACGTACCAGCTGAATTTTGTTAAATACGACAACGACGAGATGCCGTATGTGTATGCTCATACGCGGCGTGAGTTTCTCGACCTGATCCGCGAGATCGAGCGTTATGCCGACAAGAGCGGTAAGGGCAAGGACGCGCAGATCGAGATCGTGTCGCCTGATTACTGGCCGATGACGTGGTACGTCAAGGATTATGGCAAGGCCTACTTCCAGGGCCGGCCTGTCGATGCGAGCACGGCCGAGATGATCGTCGCCAAGAAGGGTGATCAGGACTCGATCGTCGCGCAGAAGTATTCGAGCCATTACAAATTCGTCGGCGTCTGGGCCCTGCGCCCCGGTGTTGATCTGATGCTGTTGGTGCGAAACGATCTCGCCGAACCGGGAGCTCAGGACCTCTCAAAGATACCGGAATACAAGAAGCCGTAAAGGGCGTACCTTTTGATCATGAACAGGCGGCCGCCGAGGATGACCTCGCCGGCCGCTTTTTTGCGAGCGGCTTGACCGAAAACCTTTTGCGGTCATTCGCGTATAAGGTCGTTGTTATCTCAGCTTAAGTGCACCTCGTAGCCGGAGGCTATGTAAGAGACTCTATGAAGAATCTATTGATACAGCGTTTCAGCGCGTTCGTCCTGTTGGCAGCGTTTATTGTCGCTGCTCCTTCAGCCTTTGCTCAAAAGGCCGCAAAGGCGAAGGCAACCGCTCCGAGTTTTGGCAATGTCGACGGCATTTCCGCCTCACAGCTGCGGGACTATCTGACCTTTATCGCGTCGGATGAACTCGAAGGCCGCGACACGCCCTCGCGCGGTCTCGACATCGCGGCCCTGTACATCGCCCAGCATCTTTCGAGCTGGGGGCTGAAGCCCGGCGGTGACAACGGGACGTTCTTTCAAAAAGTGCCGCTGACGCGGGCGAAGATCGTCCCGAACGAAACGAAAGTGTCATTCGGCTCTCAAACGTTCACGTACGGCTCGGACTTTCTCGCAAGCATGGTTGGTGCAAATGTTCCCGCGTCCGGGATGGTTTTCGCCGGGCACGGCTGGGTGGTCAAGTCGAAGAACGTCGATCCGTATAAGGGTATCGATATCCGCGATAAGGTCGTCATGGTTGTTAACACCTTTCCCAAGTCGCTCTCGAACAGCGATCTCAAAGGCCCGCAAGGCGGCGATTGGATGTCGCCCGCCTATTACGCGCAGGCCAATGGTGCCCGAGCGGTGATCGCGATGCCGTTCTTCAATACGCTGGCGAACTGGAACGCGTCGCGGTGGGCACAGAGCGAACGCGGCAATGTTGAATTCGGGCCGCATTCGACTGCGGCCGCTGTTCCGTCGATCACCGCACAGCCGCACATGCTGAGCGCTCTGCTCGCCGGTGAAAAGATGTCCGCGTCAGCTATATTTGACCGGGCGGCCGCAAAGGAAGAACTGGAATCGTTTGAGCTCAAAAACGACAAGCGCGTCAGCATTTCAGTCGGCATCGACCGCACGCCGGTATCTACGCAGAACGTGATCGGGATGCTCGAGGGCTCGGATCCGGTCCTCAAGAACGAATACGTCGCCATCGGCGCTCATTACGATCACGTCGGCATGAACCCCTTTGCCCCGGGGCCAGACAAGATCTGGAACGGAGCTGACGACGACGGCAGCGGCACGGTGGCCGTTCTCTCTATCGCGGAAGCCTTTGCCAAAGGCGCCCAACGGCCGAAGCGCTCGATACTTTTCATCTGGCACGCCGGCGAGGAGAAAGGCCTGTGGGGCAGCGAGTATTTCGCCGACCACCCGACCGTGCCGATCAACTCGATCATCACTGAGCTCAATATCGACATGATCGGCCGGTATCAGAATCCCGGCGACGAAAATCATCCGCAGAACAAGAACCTGCCGAAGCCGGGCGAGGTCTTTACGATCGGTTCGCGAATGATGAGCACTGAACTCGGCGAGTGGAGTGACACGGTGAATAAGGCGTTTCTCAATCTGAGCTTTAACACGAAATACGACGACCCGAACGACCCGGAGCAATTCTTTTATCGTTCCGATCATTTCAACTACGCGAAGAAAGGCATACCGATCATCTTCTATATGGACGGCAGCCACGCGGACTATCACCAGGCGTCCGACTCGATCGAGAAGATCAATTTCGAACAAATGGAAAAGGTTACCAAGACCATTTTTGCCACGGGTTGGGACCTGGCAAACCGGCCGGTGCGGCCGAAGGTCGATAAACCTCTCCCGGCAAACGTGACGGGGAACTAACATGAGCCGATCTTTGCTTATAGTGCTTCTGGTTGGGCTATTCGCGGCCGCCGTCGTCGCCCAGACTACCGCGTTCGTTGGCGTAAACGTCATTCCGATGGACCGCGAACGTGTCTTAACGAACCAGACCGTACTCGTATCCGGCAGTGCGATCACCGCAGTTGGCGATGTACACAACGTCAAAGTGCCAAAGGATGCGATCCGTATTGACGGGACGGGCAAATACCTGATCCCGGGGCTCGTGGACATGCACACACACCTCTTATCCGACAGCGACGAGTATCCTGACTCGATCGGGCCGGATGAGCTTCGCGTGATGGTGGCCAATGGCGTCACGACTGTCAGGTTCATGATCGGAACGCCGGAACTCTTAATTCTGCGCGGCAGGTCGGCCGATGGTGAGATCGTCGCGCCCACGATCTTCGTCGCCAGTCCGCATCTCACGGGGCGAGAGCAGGGAAATGACTTCGTCGTCAAGACCCCGGACGAAGCCCGCGATGCCGTGAGACGATCGAAGGCGGCCGGGTATGATTTCATCAAGATCACGACCTTCGTCCCGTCGCTCGTTTATGAGGCGGCGGTGGCCGAGGCGAAGAAGCAGAAGATTCGCGTGGTCGGGCATGCAGACAGCCGATTTATCGGCGTCGAACGTGCCTGGAAGGCCGGGCAGCAGATCGAACATCTCGACGGCTACATGGAGCTGCTGCTGAAGCCTGACGCACCAATGAAGGGCTCGATCTCGGACCTGTACATTTACAATCCCGAGAACTGGAAGAGTTTTGACCACATGGACGAGTCAATGATCCCCGAGATCGCGCGCAAAACCGTCCGGTCGAATCCATTTGTCGACCCAACGCAGCACTTCATGAAGAACTCGTTCGGCCGGCTGAGGACCGAGGAGGAAATTCGCGCGCAGCCCGACTTTAAATTCTATCCGCCGAAGGTCCAGCAGCAGTGGCTCGATTTTTACAAGAAGAATCGGATGCTGAATTCGGTGCCGCTCGAAAAGCGGCAGCGATGGATCGGGCTGCGTGAAAAGCTGATCAAGGCGATCCATGACGCCGGAGGCAAGATAATGACCGGCTCAGATACACCCGAATTCCTGTGGCTGTATGGCTACGGGATCCATCACGAACTCCAAGCTCTGAAAGAGGCGGGACTCTCGAATTACGCGGTATTGGCGGCGGCCACGCGGAACCCGCAGGAGTTTTTGGGTACGCTGGACCGAGTCGGAATTATCGCTAAAGGACAACGGGCCGATCTGGTGCTTCTCAACGCAAACCCGCTTGATAATGTTGCCGCTACGAAGGACAGAGCAGGCGTCATGCTGAAAGGTAAATGGTCCCCGCAAAGCGAACTTGATACCTGGCTCGATGAGATCGCGCCGAAGATAGCCGGTTCATACATTGATAAGAAATAAATGACTATGAGAAAGACACTCTTTTTATTGCTCTCGATCTTTGCCCTCGGTCTTACGTCGTTCGCTCAGAAGAATAACGACAAGGCTGACGCTCTCGGCCTCGTCAACAAGCTGTTCGACGAGATGGCCGCCGCAAATGCCGCAGGAATTTTGGCCACCGGCACCGCCGAAAACCAACTCGTCGCCGTGCAAAAAATGAAGGACGGCAAGACGCGAATAAGTGTTATAAACGGCGAGCAGTTCACTAAGTTCTTTACCAAACCCGGCGCCGTAAAAGAAGTTATGTACGACCCGAAGGTCGAGGTGAATGGCGACTGGGCGATGGTCTGGGGGCGATATGTCTTCTTCGCTAACGGTAAGCTTTCGCATTGCGGCATAAACCAGTTCAATCTTGTGAGGACCGAGACCGGCTGGAAGATCGCAAACGGCGCGTCGACGATCGATCCCGGGGACTGCACTGATAAAGAAAAGAAAATGAAGCCGTAAGCGGCTAAGAAGATGCACCGATCTGTCTCGAGCATTATCCTCATTGTCTCGCTTGCGGCCTTTTGCGGCGTTGCGGCTGCTCAGCGAAAGCTGTCCCCGACGGGCGTCAATGTCCTCCGCAAGGAACTGCAGCTGAAGCTTGATGAATGGCATAAGAGCGGCAAATTCCCGGGCGCTACGGTCGGGATAGCCCTAGCCGACGGCGATTCTTTTGGCCTCGCGGTCGGTTTCTCTGATAGAGATGCTAAGACCGCGATGCGGACTGACGACCGAATGCTCGCCGGCAGCACCGGCAAGACATTCGCCGCGGCGGTCGCCTTTCAGCTTGTGAGCGAAGGCAAGATCGGCCTGGACGACAAGATCGCGAGATATCTTGGTCAGGAGCCGTGGTTCGGGCGGCTGCCAAACGCGAACGATATCACTATTCGCCACTTACTCAATCACACCAGCGGACTCGTACGCTACGAATTCAAGGAAACCTTCACGAGGGCTCTTACCTCTGACCCGATGAAGACCTGGACGCCGGCGGAGCGGCTGGCATTTCTGCTCGACGAGAAAGCTCCTTTCGCGGCGGGGAAAGGTTGGGAGTACTCCGATACGAATTACATCATTCTTGGCATGATCATAGAGAAGGCGACGGGAAGGGCCTTTTACGATGAAGCTCGCCGTCGGCTGATCAAACCGCTTAAGCTCAGGAACACGGTTGCGCAGGAGGGGCCGGTCATCAAAGGTGTGGTCCAGGGCTACGCCGGGGCGAACAATCCGTTTGGCGGCAAAGACGCGATGATCGAGGGCGGTAAGTTCGTCGTCAACCCTCAACTTGAGTGGACAGGCGGCGGCTGGGCCTCGACCGGTCACGATCTGGCCCGCTGGGCAAAGATGTATTTTGAGGGGAACGCTTTCGATGCATCGCTGATGCCGCAAGTGCTCGACGGTGTCCCGGCGCCGATGCTCGGACGTGACGCGAAGTACGGCCTCTGCGCCATTATTCGCACTACATCTGCGGGGATCTCCTATGGCCACAGCGGATTTTTTCCAGGGTATTTGACTGACATGATGTACTTTCCCGAGGAGGAATTTGCGGTCGCGGTGCAGGTGAATACCAGCGTTGGAAAGGACCTAGGCGGTAAAGGCCCGGCGCGAATGGCCGCTGAGATAGCTGAGATCGTCAAGCAGCATTCGCGCTAGATCTCGAAACAACTTATCGGGGATTTACACCGCCGTTACCCACCCCGGTGCCGCTGCCCTGCAGGCGCGGGGGAGCGTAGGAACTGGCACCGACGCCGCGGAACAGGGGCGTAAAGATCCATTTTGAGTGATTCTCGATTCCGTAGTAGGCGATGATGGACTTGCTTCGGCTCTGGCTGGCCACGCCGATGAAAGGGGTGTTTTCCGTCAGTATCTCGATGCTCTCGTCAGCCTCGTTATCGCTCTCCAGCTCAGTATTCAGGGAATTTACGAGCACGACGGCGTATCGATCAAAGATCTGCGGGCTTGGGTTCGCGGGCAGTATCCCACCATTGTAATTCTGAACGCGGCGAGCGAACGGGCCGATCGAATCGGCATCGGCCTTCACGAGTCGCCATTTGCCGTCCTCGCTTAAAGGATCGATGGCTGCTGACTCACGCAGGATCTGCCGCTTCTTTGTCCCATACGGGATGCCCTCAAGCAGATCGTCCATGGAATTAGGCAGTTTAGAACCTCGATAGAATTCGACGTACTGCCTGATCGCCTCAGCGACCTCCTCACCCCGGCGGATTGCTTCAAGCTCTTTTTCCCGCTGGACATCCTGATAGATCGACGGGGCCACGGCCAGCAGGCCCATCGCAACGATAGCCATAATGGCCATCACGGCGAACAGCGTCATTCCGCGTTGATCCTTCATGGTTTACCGTCTTCAGCAGCGTCGTCGACGTCCTGTTTCTGCTTCTCAGGGGCTCCCCGCTGATTCTGTACCTGCTGCGGCGGCACATATCTCGGGATATTGTCAGGGATCCCGGGAATGCCTTTCATCGTCGTCGGGTCAAAGGGCTGGATCGTCGGATTTAGCGGGGCAGCAGAACCGGTGGCACCTGTGCCGGATACCGCCGGGACCATAGAGATGCTGTGTCGAAAACCGAGCTGAGTGTCCTCAAATATCACTTCGGCCCTGGAAATATCCACCAATCTGAATCGGCCCCCAACGACGTCATTAAGACGGGCTCCGAAGGGTGCCGTCTTACCGTTCTCGATCAGGTAGGCGGTGTCGTTGTTATAACGCGCGCCGCCCTTCATCCCGATGTACTGATACGCTGGCTTTGGCGGAGCCGCAACCGTCACAAAAACCGGATTTGAGTAGAACTTTCCGTCTGGCGTCTGCATCATCACCTGCTTTTGCGATTCCTGAGCGATCATATTCGCGGGAACATCGGCAAATGCACGCTGAGGGCTGACATAGGTCGTCGGCATCTCAGTCTGGTTAAAGAAGATACGGGCGTCGGGTGGAATGTGATCGCCCCCCAACTCCAAACGGAATCCGCGCGATCCGGCATAGATCGATTGCGGGTTTGCGTAGGCCAGGACGATCGGCGGCGTCGGAACAGGCGACGGAGGCGGTATTGGCTTTGGCGGTGGCGGTGTCGGTGTCGGGCAATCACCCGGCTTCCTTGGGTCGCACGGCGGCGGCGGCTCATAGAACGCGAATATGTTGCGCCCAGCGTCCGGAGCGGAAACAGGGCCGGAATAGATCACCGGCGTCGTCTCGTAAACAAACTGCTGCTCCTGCATCGACGGCAGCGCAACATCCGCACGGGTCGTTGTCGCTGGCACCGAACGAGGTGTCGGCGTGGGCGTTCCGGTTACGCTGACGGTTGTCTTCGAACCGCCGGAGAAACTCGGGCCGAAGGCGAACCACAGCGAAGCGAGCGCGATCACGCCGAGGACCGCGGCGACGATCATCTTGTTCCGTTCGGTAGGAGTTTTCCCCTCAAATAGAGCCATCACTGCTGTTCAACCGGGGCCACCGGTGAGATGGTCGGCCGGCGGAAATACGCTGCCAACTCGATACGCAGGCTCACGACCTCGCCGTGCATTTTGCCCTTTCGGTCGCGACGTTCGCCCTGCGGCTGCGCGGGCTGAACCATCGACTGACCGCCCATCGTCGAATTTATGCGCCCTGCGATATCTTTTCCGGCTGCCGTCGCGTTTGCGGGCGGGGCCGACGCGGCTGGCTGAGAACCTTCCTTCTCAGAATCGGTATCGGACGGGGCAAGTTCGACGGCACTCACGATAACAAACTCTCGTCCCGTCTCTATCTCGCGAATGAACCGCCGCAGGTTCTGATACGAGCCCTCGACCGTCGTAGTGATATACATTCCCGGATACAAGCTTCGGAATTTTGCTCGGCCGCGTTCTGCGTCTGTTTGCTGGCCCGTATTCATGTCGGCTGTCTCGAGCGGCTGATAGTCAGGCCCTGTCGTATTTATCAGACCGTATGCCGCGATCAGGGCGTTTATCCGCTGATACAGTGCCGAGCGTCCGACGGTCGTGACCGGAAGAAAGCGTGCTTCGAAGTCGTCGATACTCGTAACGATCTTGTCGACCTGGTCGCTGGTGCTTGTGATATCACCGTACTTGGCCTTGGCTGACGCTACCTCAGCCTCAAGGCGGTCGGCCTCAGAGCGATTGCGGACAAGATCTCGGTTGGACGGCAGCACCAGTGCGAAGTACATTCCGATAGTACCGACCAGCGCAAGCAGTCCGACAGCGACCGCGCCGATCTCGATCGGGCCCCACATGCCGCCATAGACCTTTCGCGGGCGGTTGATGATGGGGCGGACAGGGATGAGCGGTTCCTCTGTCTCAATAATGACGGTCTCGACCTCGAGCTCGTCTTCCTGCGGATCTAGCTGGGGATCAAGTTCAGCCACGTTATTCTCCGCCCCCATTCTGTGCGATATCGGTCGTCGGTACGCTGGTCGAATATCCGTACGCAGGCGTGTAGATCAGCTTAAAGGTATATTCGGTGTAGACGATGCGCTCGTTCTCCTGACGGTCCTGGCTTTTTAGTTCCGCAACGAATAAGCCCGAGTTATTCATGCTCTCGATCATCGCCATCACGCTCGAATAATCGCGTGCAAGTACGCTGAATTCGAGCTCGGCTTTGACGCGGTCGGCATCCTGATAGATATTCTCGACAGCGATGCGTGAGGCTGCCACAGTTGCGGGCAGCACCGCCTCAAGATCCGCAAACAACCGCGACCAGCCGAATGTCTTATTGGCTACAAGCTTGTGAGCGGCCGTTAGAAGGGCCTTCTGGTCGGGAGTCAGCAGCTGCTGCACCTTTTCGCCCTCGCCCTTGAGCCGGGCGATCTCTTCCTGGCGTTCGGCGATGGCGGCTTTCAAGAGCTCATTCCGCTTATTATTGTCGTTCAGCCTGTAAATGCAATAAGTGCCGACAACAAGGCTGATGATGAGCAGCAGGGCCGACGCCAGGTACGGCAGCGTTCGGTTCCTGAACGGATGGGTGGAAAGATTGAGCTTGGCGATCACTTCTTATACAAAAACACCGGCGCCGGCGCTGGAGATAAACCACGATTCTAACACGAACGCCGAACCGAATGTCTATCACGCCCTGAGCGCCTAAATTGTTGCAGAATTTACGCTCTGCGCGGCGGTAAATTACGCTGCAGTTCTTCCTGCGAGATGTCCCGATAGGCCGCGACGCGGTTGCGACCCTCGCGTTTTGCCCGGTAAAGGGCTGAGTCGGCCATCTCGACCAATTCGATCGGGTCCGATGAGTCGTCGGGGAACGATGCAACGCCAATGCTGACGGTGATATGATGCGTTTCCTTTGAACCCTGCCGGACAATGCTGAACTGATAATCCTCGACCGTCTGGCGGATACGTTCCGCAGCGACCAGGCCTTGAGCAAGCTCCGCATCCAGCAGAAATGCTGCGAACTCATCGCCCCCGAACCGCGCAGCCGCATCGCCGCTGCGAAGATTGGTCATTATCG
>CAZWSK010000050.1:0-14894 GCA_964636445.1 uncultured Chloracidobacterium sp. | reverse complement strand
CCGGAACTCGCCGAGATCAATCTCGAACCGTATGACACGGCGGCTTCGTCGCCGGACGCACCGGCGAGCGCGCCGTTCGCACTGATCGATTACGGCATTTTGCGGCATACCGTGAAGTTTCGTGACTCGAACACGCCCGACAAACGCGGCAAGCCCGCGGGCGTGCTCGGCGCAGAGGTCTGGAGCAAGGTCGGCGGCGACGCACCTGCGTCGGACGGCGATTTTTCGATGATCGCTCTCAAAACGTCTTCGCCGCTCATCATCGACTACCCGATGACCGAAGCCGGCAAGACCGTCTGGTACCGCCTCCGCTGGGTAACGACCAGCGGCGAAAAAGGCCCCTGGGGCGAAACGACCGAGGCCACGATCGATAAGTAATCAGCATCTGTCGCGAGACTATTCCTCGATTATCTCGCGCAGCCAGAGGGCGGCGCTTTTAGAGAGAGGGCGCTGCCCTTGCACGCTATTGGACAAATCGTGCAGAATAACTGAACATCACGAAATACAGATCTGTTGCGAGTAAGACCTCCCGGTCGGGATCGTAACAGAAGAGGGCGGCGGAAGTGGGAGACGCCGCCCTCGCTTTTCCTAAATTGCCGGCGAAATATTGCTTTAGGCTTTCCAGATTTTCCCTTTTTTGTACATGTAGGGCCATCACCGCGCTTGACACCAGACAAAACTCTGCTATTTTTATTGAAAATGACTTTCAATAAAAAAGATATTCCTACTGTGCTGGCAAAGGTGAAAGAAGCTACCCGCGACCAACATGATGACCTTGAAAAGATCGTTGACGTTATGAGCAACATTCTGACAAAGGAACGTTACAAAGAGATGATTACCGATTTTTACCGGTTCTACTCCTCGATCGAAGGAGAAATATCCGATGAAAGACTGTTTTCGATAGGGATCGATGCTCACAGGCGCCGGAAGACGCCTTTGCTTGAGCGTGACATCGACGCGTTAGGAGCAGACGGACACAGCACGACGGAGAAGTTCACGGATATCCCCGTGCTGGACACCGTTCCAAAGATGCTAGGCAGCCTGTACGTAATGGAGGGAGCTACGCTCGGCGGGCAAGTGATAACGCGACATCTGCGAACCCAGCTCGGGATCACGCCGGAAAACGGCGGAGCATTCTTCAACAGCTACGGCCATGAGGTCGGACCAATGTGGAAGCAGTTCTGCTCTGCGGTCAACACATATGCCGAACAAAACGGGCATGAGGACGAGATCATCGGCTCGGCAAGGGCGACATTCGATAGTTTTGCACGGTGTCTTAGAGACGGCCGGGTCGCGCGCGAGCCGATCATCTGAATTTTGATCATGCACATTCTAAGGACTGCGAGACCAATCGAAAACTCCGTAAGCATCTGGCCGTGTCATGGTTGCGGGGTTGTGCATCTAAAAGTGCAAGACACCGTCGTAGATCTGAACAGAGACGATTTCGCCACGTTCGCCGAGACTGTGGTCGATCTCTGGTTAAGAGATGCGCTAGTTGAGACGGTGCCGGGCGTTCTTCTCCCGGGCATCGCTAGCTGAGTTATGGCACAGGAATCAAGAATGGGCAACCGTCCGGCTCGCAGGTGGACCAAGCGGGTTGGAGCGATCGCGTTCCTATTCTTCCTGGGCAAAGGACTGGTCTGGCTTGCAGCGCTCGGCGTGGCCGCCTATTACGGCCTAAGATAATGCCGCCGGAGAGAACGACAAGTCACTGATCGGCGTATTTAGCCGGCGCACACCGGCCGCAACCGCATTAAAGCGTAGGGCGGATCACTGATCCTTTCGAGCGTAGTTTCTGGACGCCGCCGTTATCGCTTTGTAACGTGCCGAAATGATCCGCACGTAGTTTTGCGTCTCGTTGTATGGCGGGATCTGGTTTCCGTATTTCATCACCGCTCCCTCGCCCGCGTTGTAGCCCGCGAGAGCGAGATTCACATCACCCTCGAACAGGTCCAGCAGAAAGCGCATATACTTCACGCCGCCCTCGATATTCTGTTTGGGATCGTAAATATCGGTGACGCCCATCCTTCGCGCCGTTCCAGGCATAAGCTGCATCAATCCGCTTGCACCTTTGTGCGAAAGTGCCCTGACCTTGAATGACGACTCCTGGGCCATCTGTGCGTAGATAAGCAGCGGGTCGATGCGATATCGGCGGCTCGAGTCGACGATGTATGCATCGATCAAGGAATTACCGGTCGAGTAGCCTTTCATGCTCTTGCCGGCCGCGAGCATCGCGGGGGACATCGTGCGGACCAGCCTGGACTCGCGGTCCGGATAGCCGTTGTGGATCGTGAGCGTCACCGAGGCGGTCGGCTTCACGGCTCGCGGCTCGACATTGACATACCGGGGGCGCGTGATCTCGGGTGACGGAGGCATTTGGGTGTAAACTACGCGGCCATCAGGCCCGTACGCGGTCCGTGTCTGCCCTAAGACCGGGAGACTGGCGGCTGCTGAGAGAAGTAGTGCAAAAAGGAGGATCTTCATGGCGGGAGTTTTGTAAGAATTGGT
The DNA here is from genome assembly GCA_964636445.1 of uncultured Chloracidobacterium sp. GTDB lineage: Bacteria > Acidobacteriota > Blastocatellia > Pyrinomonadales > Pyrinomonadaceae > OLB17. The sequence goes on along the minus strand of CAZWSK010000050.1, from coordinate 12,386 downwards.
GGTTAACGAGAAGTGTCTTGAGCTTTCAGGCCGGCGGGATCAAGCTCTATCGTGTATTTTCCGGGCCTCAGGCACTCGAAGGTGTATGAACCGTGTGCGTCTGTAAGTTGATCGAGATACCAGCGCTCAAATCCGAGGTCCTTTGAACGAAGCCGGACCTTGAACCCGGCGATCCCTTTCGGCTCGGCCGCGGCCGGCGCCTTGCTCACGACCTGAATGGTCACCGAGCCGAGCACGGCGAGGTCAAAATCGAGTTCCAACTTTTGATCGCCGTCCAGAACGACGCTCTTGTACTGTGGTTGCGGAATTTTATTCGCCTCATCTGTTTGTGCGAACGATGCTGAACAAAGAAGTAAAGCCGCTGCGACGGCCAACGATAATCTGAAAGATCGTAAGGTGTGCATGAGAGGATTCTCCTGATATGGTGTGGAAAAAGTGATCGTTTTACCTGGCGATGTTGACGACGCGGTTCTTGACCGGCCCGCCCGGAAGATGGAGCAAGACGTGTGTTCGCTCGGCGCTGTCGGGCCACTCGACGAGCACGGCCAGCCGGCCCGCCGGCAGATCGCGAAATGAATAGGTGCCGTCCGCCTTTGTGATCGCAAAAGCTCCGCCAACCGTGATCAGAGCGCCCGCAACAGGGTCATCTTTGCCAGGCCTGTACTCGCCATTTCTATCCTTGTCGACGAAGACCGTTCCGCTGATCGACCTTTCCGCGATCACGGGAATGTCTATGGCCACCGGTGCCTGTGCCTTGACGTCGACGGTCCATTCGTACGAATTGCCCATACGAAAACGCGTGGGAATACTGATCGGGTCGATCGTCACGAGATATGGCCCGACGGCCAGGCCGTCAAAATTGAAGTGGCCCGCCACGCTCGAGAGGCTGTATTTGAGGTTGACGCCGTTCAGGTCGTTTGCGGGACGGACAAAGACCCTGACGCCGGAGACGCCTTCGGGAACATCGCCTGTTCCGGGGTCGTTTACGACCTTTCCGGCGATAGAGCCCGTCGGCGCATTCGCGACGCTAATGAGAGCATACGTCTGGCTCGGCCCGTCCCCGCGTGCCTCGGCGGCCGGCTGAGCGGCAATGTTCAGAGCTAAGGAGAGAAGAACTGCGAGAAAAAGAGATGAAGTGGGAGCAGGCATATTTTTGTTGGTGGGAGGGGGCCCGGTAAGCCAGGCCCCTTAAGGAGTAAGTGGGAGACCACGGCATCTTGTCTTTCCGATCGATGGGAGAGCCTATCGGTCCGCTGATGCCGGCTGCGGCCTATTGCAGCCGCCATCTATTTGGCAATACCGATGCCAAACAACGTTTATCCATGTAGGAAATGTTTAACCCTTGTGACTGCAACAGTTGCCGTCATATGGGCCGGAGAGGGTCGTTTTTTTCGGACGGTGAATAGTGGGGCATTCCTCCGCAAGGTAGGAAGAACGGGCGACCGGAGTTACTCGGCGCCGTCAAAATCAGTAAACGTACCCATTTCGGCCGCGGGGCCTGATGAATAATTCTCTAGATAGTTCTCGAACATTCTGGCGGGTATCGGCTTGCTCGACAGATATCCTTGCCATTCATCGCATCGGAGCAGCTGAAGAAACCTCAGTTGGGCCTTGGTCTCGACCCCCTCGGCAACGACCTTCAAACGCAGGTTATGTGCGAGCATTATCACGGACATTACAAGCGCCGCGTCGTCCGGATCGCGCGTGACATCCTTAACGAATGACCTGTCGATCTTAAGCACGTCGATGGGAAGCTGTTTGAGATAGCCCAGCGATGAGTAACCGGTCCCGAAATCGTCGAGAGATATCCTGATACCTACCTGTCGCAGTTCGGTGAGTATAGCGGTCGCGGCATCCGTGTTATGTACCAACGAACTCTCGGTCACCTCGAGATCGATCTTGTCGGGCGCGAGGCCCGATTCGCGAACGATCGAGGCAATTCGGTCCGCGACGCGTTTCTGCTGCAGCTGCCGGGGCGATAGATTGACGGCGACATTCAGATCGAATCCCTTATCTTGCCACGCCTTCGTCTCATCGCAAGCGGTGCGCAAGATCCATTCGCCGATCGGAATGATGAGGCCGGTTTCCTCGGCAAGCGGTATAAAGTCCGACGGAGGTACAAGCCCGAGCTCCCGATGGTTCCACCTGGCAAGCGCTTCCATACCGACGACCCTCGAGGTGTTCACGTCGATCTTCGGCTGGTAGAACAGCTCGATCTCGCCGCGCTCGAGTGCGTGCCGCAATTCGGTTTCGAGGGTGAGCGACTTAAGTGCGCTCTTGTGGATGCCCGAGCTATACACCTGATGGCTGCCGCCGCCCTGCTTTTTCGCGTGCGACAGCGCGACGGTCGCGTTTTTGATCACCGCTGGTGCGTCCGTTCCATCTTGCGGCGCCCTGCTGATGCCAACGCTGATCGAGACCTGTATCTCATAATCATCAAGTGATATCGGATCTTCGAACGAGCGGAACACATGATCGATATTCTCAACAGCCCAGTCGTCTCGCAGCACAGACACTGCAAATTCGTCACTCTGGTATTTCGCCGCAACCGCCGACGCGGGGAACGCCCCGCTTAGACGCGTACCTATTTCTCTTAGGAGTCGATCCGAGAATGAATGTCCGAGCACCGCCCGTAGCCCCTCGAACCTGTCGACTGAGACAAAAATGACCGAAAGGCTCGCGCGGTGCGCGAGTTCCCTCGCGAGATGCTCCTCAAAGAACGTCCGGTTGGAAAAACCCGTCGCAGTGTCGTGGTAGGCGAGATAGTGCAGCCTTTGGGCTCGCTGTTCCACAAGTTCCTCGAGCTCCCTTTCGTGTCGCCGCTTGGACTCAAGCAGTGCGGCGTGCGTTATCGCGCGTTCTACAGCGACCTCGACCTGGTCGATCTCGAACGGCTTTCTAATATAGTCAAACGCACCGTGCCGGATCGCCTCGATAGGACTATTTATGTCGTCGTTCCCGCTGATCACCATCACCACCGTTTCCGGCGATGAAGCAGCCACCTCGGCTAAAAGCTCGAGCCCGCTCATGCCGCCCATGTTTATGTCGCTGATGACCAGGTCGAAGTTCTCGCTGCTGAGACATCCGAGAGCTTGTTCGGCGGACTCGACGAGTGTCGTCTCGTATCGCTCGCCGAGCACGAGGTTCAGCAGGTTGCGCACGACCGGCTCGTCGTCGACGACGAGGATCGTCGCCTTTTCGCGTATTCCCGTGCCGCGGTCAGGCCATTGGCCTTTTGTCTGCGAATGACTCATTTTTTTCGGGCGTCGAGCAGATCTCGCACTTTGCGTGCTACGTCGTCAACATTGAACGGCTTCTGCACAAAGTTGAGGTTCGTATCCAGAACTCCGTTTCGAACAATAGCGTCATCAGTGTAGCCGGATGAAAATAATACCGGCAGGTCCGGCCGGAGCTCGGCCGCTTTCTCAGCGAGCTCACGGCCGCCTATTCTCGGCATGATAACGTCCGTTATCAGGAGGGCGATCTCCTCACCGCGAGCCTCGAGTATGGCCAAAGCCTCGACACCGTCGACCGCCTCGATAACGGTGTATCCGCACGTTTCCAGGACCTCACGCGAAAGGGCCCTCACTACATCATTATCCTCAGCCAGCAAGATCGTTTCCGTGCCCACGGGCAGCCGCTGCGCACTGCGTTCTTCGGCGGCCATTTCGCCCGGGTCCACAGTCCTCGGGATGTAGATCTTGAACGTCGTGCCCCGGTCAACCTCACTGTAAACAAAAATGCCGCCGCCGCTCTGCGTTACGATTCCATAAACGGTCGGGAGCCCAAGGCCGGTACCCTGCCCCACGCCTTTTGTCGTAAAGAACGGCTCAAAGATCTGCGCCTGGACCTCAGGCGTCATCCCGATGCCCGTGTCGGTTACGGACAGCATCACATAGGCGCCCGGCAGGACGCCGATATGGTTGCTCGCGTAGTCAGGGTCGAGGAACACATTCGCCGTCTCGATCGTGAGCTTGCCGCCATCAGGCATAGCATCGCGAGCGTTTACGGCGAGATTCATCAGGATCTGCGACAGTTGGCCCGGGTCGAACCGAATGGTCCCTGCCGTCGGCTTCAACGCCGTCTCAAGCTCTATATCGTCGCCGATCAGACGCTTGAGCATATTGCTCGTGTCGTTGATCACGTCGTTTATCCTGACGTCCTGGAGCCTCAGCACCTGCCTGCGGCTAAATGCCAGTAATTGGCTTGTGAGCAGAGCTGACCGCTCGCCCGCCTTTTTGATCTCCTCGAGGTGGCTGCGAACCGGATGGTCAGCCGCGATCTGGCGTAGAGCGAGGTCGCTGTAACCGTTGATCGCGGTCAGCATATTATTAAAATCGTGTGCGATGCCGCCGGCGAGCCGGCCGATCGATTCGAGTTTCTGCGACTGGCGCAGCTGCTCCTCGAGTTGTTTTCGCTCCGTAATGTCGCGTGCAATGCCCTGTACCCCCACGGCTTTCCCGTTCTCGTAAATGATCCGGGTATTTACCTCAACCGGAACGCGGCGGCCGTCTTTCGCGATAATGTCGAGTTCATAGGCGGTGACGTCTTTGCCGTGGAGTTTCGCAGCGATCATTTCTCGTACTTTCTCGATCTGGTCACGTGCCACACTGTCGGTTATGCTCATCCCGATCGATTCCTCCGCAGTGTAGCCCGTCACCCGCTCGACCGCGTCGTTTACCGACGTATATCGCCCCTCCAGGTCATGAGTGTAGATGATATCGAGTGCGTTCTCGACGAGGTCACGGTAACGCTCTTCGCTGCTTCGCAGGGCCTGCTCCGCATGGCGCCGGCCGGTAATATCATTACCGAACGCGATGATCTCTACCAGTTCTCCATCAACGACGATCCGCGAGTTCTGCCACATTATGTATCGCTCGGAACCGTCCTTGGTGAGGATCGGACCTTCGAAGATCCGCGGGATATCGTGAGTTGTCATGCGGCGAAACTCTTCCCAAACCTCCGAAAAGCGCGCCGGCGGTATGAGAATATCAAGCCAGTCCGGGCCGGAAAGTTCCTCATGAGAATAACCGGTGATCGCCTCAGCCATTTTGTTAAAGATATTGACGTTACCCGCCGGGTCGACGCCAAGGATCATCACATTTGCCGTAGCGATAAGCGTGTCGGAAAATGCCTTCGCCTGTCGCAATTCCTCTCGCGAACGCCGACGCTCAGTAATGTCGTTCTTTATCGTGACAAAATTTACGATCTTCCCCGACGCGTCAGTTACGGGCGTGATCGTCTGTTCTTCGTAGTAGATCGTCCCGTCCTTGCGGCGATTGATCATCTCTCCTTGCCAGACCTGGCCGCGAAGGATCGTCGTCCACATTCCTTTGTAGAATTCTGCATCGTGGCGGCCAGATCTTAGCAGCCTCGGACTTTTGCCTATCACCTCGTCGGCCTGATATCCCGTAAGTTCCGTAAAGGCCGGGTTCACCCAAGTAAAATTGCCCTCTGTGTCTGTTATCGCGATGGCATTAGCCGCAGACCGCAGCGCGGCCATCTGCACCGCCAGCTGCTGCTCTGCCGCCCGCCCGGCTCGGCGGTGAGCAGCTTCGGCAACTTCCCGCTCGATCGTCGGCACCAGTCTTGCGAGCTGGTCTTTCATTAGGTAGTCATTCGCCCCGGCACGCATCGCCGCGACTGCGATATCTTCACCGATCGTTCCCGAAATGATGATCAGCGGAATATCCTTGCCCGATTCGCGCAGCACGTCGAGCGCTCGCAAGGCGCTGAACTTCGGCATCGAATAGTCGCACAGGATGACGTCCCAGTCCTGTTCGGCGAGTTTTGCCCGCATCGTTTCGGCCGTGAAGACCCGCTCGATATAGATCTCGTGCTCGGAGTGGGCGAGATGGCGTTGGATGAGCACCGCATCGCGCTCCTGGTCCTCGACATGAAGGATGTTCAGTATCTTGGCCATGTTTATCTCGGTGATCTTTCGTTGAGTACCAGCCAGTAAAGCCCTAGCTGCCGCGTCGCGTCGAGAAACTCCTCAAAATCGATCGGTTTGCGAACAAAGCTATTCGCGCCGAGGTTGTAACCCTCGACCATATCTTCCTGCTCGCTGGAGGACGTAAAAATGACGACCGGCAGCCGCCTTGTCCGTTCATCGGCGCGAATGCGCTCGAGCACCTCGAGGCCGTTGACCTTCGGGAGTTTCAGATCGAGAAGTATGAGCTCCGGGTTATTCGCGAGCTCGCCGGTGCCGGCTTCAGCTCCGGCAAAAATAAATTCAAGCGCCTCGACGCCGTCGCGGGCGACCGTGATCTCGTTCGCAATGTTGTGTTTCTTGAGCGCCCTTAAGGTCAGGGCCTCGTCTCGCGGATTGTCCTCAACCAGCAATATCATCAGTCCAGTCCTCCATCGGCAGGCGGCAGTGTAAAGAAAAGCGTCGCCCCCTTCCCCACCTCGGCCTCAGCCCATACTCGGCCGGCGTGACGGTTGATGACACGCTGAACGGTCGCAAGGCCGATGCCCGTTCCCTCGAATTCGTCATTTCCATGCAGCCTCTGAAACGCGCCGAACAGCTTGTCCGAATACGCCATATCAAATCCCGATCCATTGTCCTTAACAAAGAACACGCCGTTCTCATCCTGTTGCCCAAAATGTATCTCCGCAAGCTCGCGCTGAGACGTGAACTTCCACGCGTTGCCCAGCAGATTGTCGAGCATCACCTTCAGCAGGAGCTTGTCGCCGCGAGCCGCGAGGCCGTTCTCGATCACAACGTCAACGCTGCGGCGCGGCTCGCGTTTGCGGTATTGCGCGATCAGGTCTATTGCGAGCTCCGACAGGCTCACGGCCTCAAGCTTTAGTTCGCTGCGCGTCACACGCGCCAGCCTCAGTACGTCGTCTATGAGCTGCGCCATCTCCTGACTGGCGTTTCGGACCTCGTTTAGATACTGCTTGCCGGTGTCGTCGAGTTGGTCCGCGTGGTCCTCGAGCAGGGCCTGCGAAAAGCCATTGATATGCCGCAGCGGCGCACGCAGGTCGTGCGAAACGCTGTACGAGAACGCCTCCAGCTCTTTGTTCGCTGCCTCGAGCTGGGCCGTCCGCTCGATGACACGCTGCTCGAGCGATTCGTTCAACCGTCGGTTCTGCTCCTCAGCGCGCTTGCGTTCGGTAATATCGCGGAGGATCACCGTGAACGTTTTCTTGCCATCCGTCTCGATCTGCGAGATCGAGGCTTCGATCGGAAATTCTTCGCCGTCGGAACGAAGGGCGAACAACGATCCGAGCGTTCCCATCGACCGCCGGGTGACCTGGGTTTGGCCAAAATGGTTCACATGTGCCGCATGCGCCTCACGAAAGCGCCGTGGAATAAACTGCTCAAGAGGCTTTCCGAGGGCCTCCTCGGCAGGCACGTGAAACATCCTCTCGGCCGCAGTGTTAAAAAGGACGATACGCTGACCCTCGTCGACGCTAATGATGGCGTCCATCGCGGAGGAGATAATGCCCGATAGCTGCTCGCGCTTTTGGCGAAGCTCCTCTTCACGCTCCTTTCGTTCGGTGATATCGACTACGGTGCCGAGGACCATTCTCCCCTGCGCGGTCTCGATGGGATTCAGGCCGATCTCGACCGGAAATTCCGTACCGTTCTTTCGCCGTCCAAAGAGGTCGCGCCCCGCTCCCATCGGCCGTGCGGTCGGGGCGGCGGTATACTGCTTGCGCTCTCCGGGATGGACGTCCTTGAATCGCGGCGGGACCAGCATCTCGACTGGCCGGCCAAGCAGTTCGGAGCGGTCATAGCCAAATAAGCCCTCGAGCTGCGCGTTCGCCATAACGATGGCACCGCTCGAGTCGACCATGACCATCCCATTTGGCGAGTGTTCGATCAGAAGATTCAGGCGGTCGGTCGAATGTTTGCGCTCGGTGATATCGAGCGAAAGGATGAAGAGCCCCTCCTCAACTGGCTGTATCACAAGCTCGAACCACGCGGCTATACCGTCCTCGCGAACGAATCTGTTTTCCATCTGCCGATGCTGGCCGTCGGCCATGCATTGCCTCAATGCTTCATGGACCGGTGAATCGAGCAATTGTGGAAAGACCTCGAACATCGATCTGCCGAACAGCTGCTCAGGCGTCTTGCCGGCCTGGCGGGCCACGACGTCGTTGACATATACATAACGCCATTCGCGGTCGATGATCTGGCAGCCTTCGATCAGGCTGTCGAGCGTCGAGCGCAGGCGCGCCTGGCCGGCGGCCACGGCGCGTGCGTTCGCCACGGCGCGCTCGCGTTCGCGGTGCATCGATTCGCTGGTAAGAATTACTACAAGGCTGATGGCCGCCGACGTGCCGGCACGCAGCAGGTCCTCTTCGCGCGGGATGAATGCGTAGTACGGTTCGAGAAAGAAGAAATCGACGATGCCGAGCGATATGCCGAGGGCAAGCAGTCCGGGGCCGAGGCCGCCGAGCCACGCGGCGATGATCACCGACGTGATGACGACAAACAACGGGCTCCGCTCAAAGAACGGCCAGGTGCCGACGATGATCATCGACAGCAGAATGGGCACCGCCACGGCCGCGGCGTATGCCGCCGCCCGCCAACGGTCGGTCTGTGGAAACATAAGCGCGCCCTCCTCAGGCTGGCCTATGTGTCAACACCGCACGAGGATATTCACCATTCCCGGTGCAAAATACGTTCGGTCCGGCACATTCACACTGACGCCGGTCCTCGTACTGGCGCAGCGAAAAGTTCCCGCAATTCCGCGGGCACAGATATACCGGTTATCCGTTCGTATTCGAGCAGTTGTGGGGTTGCTCAGTGACATAGGAGCCTCCGTCGCCAACGGCTCCCCTTCAAATGACTTGTTAGCGTTTCAAAAACTGACGCCCGTCCGCCACGCATCGGGGAGCTCTTTCAGGCCAATACGGTCGGAGAATGGTAACATATGCGGTTCCGGGAATACAAGGGCTTCGCCGCTTTCGCCGATACTCCCATAATGTCCAGCGGACAATGTGCTACAATTATGGACGTTCCACCCCCCGAATTCATTCCCGGAAGGAGGCTGCGAAATGGAACGCGCAAAAGACTACTTACTCACGTTCGAAAAGCGTCCCCATTATCTGTCCGTCACGCTTCGAACGGAATATATCGACCACCTGACCGTACTCGACTACCTCGGTGAGATAGCCGTGACCGCTGCTAAGTGGCACAGCCGTGCTCTTTTGATCGAACGTGACATACCAATGGTGCTTACGGACGAAGAGATGCTCGACTCGTGGGGTGTGTTCTTAAACACGCGGACCGAAATGAGTGTCGCCCTGGTGAACCCGCACAAAAGGATCGCAGAGGCTATTAAACAACTGATCACGTCGGCCGACGGCAGTGCCGTCAACGCGGCGTATTTCGACAGCGTCGCCGCCGCTCAGACTTGGTTGGGAAAGTAGACCTTTGCTCCCTTTGTGCTATAGTCCCTTCATCCCCCAATGAGCCAAGAATACGAGCTTTCGTTCGAAAACCGGCCGGCGTATCTCTACGCCAAGGTTCGCGCGCAGCATGTTGACGAGGATACCGCCCGCTCATATCTGTCCGAGATCGCGGAGCATTGCCGCAGGTCCCATTACAGCCGGCTGATGATCTATCGCGACATTCCCGAGGTGCTCCACGGCGGCGCTCTGTTCTTCGTTGCCGCCGACCTTCAGGCGATGCTCCAAAACGTCCGCGTCGCGTTTGTAAATCCCTATGCACAAAATCTTGACGACCTCGAATTCGGCAACACCGTATCCTCCAACCGCGGCGGGGCGTATCAAACCTTCCCTAACGAATCCGACGCTGAAGATTGGCTCTTACTCTAACGACGAGGGCTCTCAGAGCCTTACCGTTAAACACAAAAAGAATTTCCACTATGTAAGCGGGCATACGGCCTGCCGCGGCTCAGCTGGCGACAATGGTCCATTACACGCCCCCCGATCGCTCGGTGTATAAGCATATGGATTCCCTGACGCCGCTCGAACTGACCATCGAAAACAGAGGCGGTTATCTCTTTGTTGAGTTCTCGAGCGATCCTTTGACACTTGACGTATATGTGAGGATGATCAACGAGACCGCCGCGGCGATACGCGGTGGTGCCCCGCGGAATGTTCTGATCGTACGTAATGCGCCCGTGCTAAAAGGTGACGCTGAGGCGGCGCTCGTGGCGTCAGTAGCCCGCCGGAACTTCCCTGATGATGCCCGGTTCGCGATCGTCGACATATTCGGCAATGACCGCGGGGCGATCCACCACTCCGCCGAGGTCAAACGCGCTGCCGGCTGGAACGTCACGGACTTCGCCACCATCGACGAAGCCGTTGCCTGGCTTACGGGCGAATAGCACAGATCCGCATGAATCGGCTATGATGTCCATAGCCCATGTCGAACCCACAACTCAGCACCTCCGGGCCTGACCCCGATTGTCAGGACCTCATCAACGAATCAGATCTGCTCGGCCAGCAGTACCATGGTGCGTTCACCAGATGGCTTGCACATAGACGCCGCCCGGCCGGCGACACGCGAAAGCTCCTCGGCCTCGCCCGCGCGTATGACCGGGCCCTCGAATTTCTAATCCGCTGCGCCGAAGGCCTCAGCAACCGAAGCGAGCGTATGCGGCGAAAACGCCACCACGCAGCCGTCCTGCGTTCCTACCTCCGCGACGACCTCGAATACCTCGAACGCGCCCAAAGCGAAGAGGCATAAAAGCTTTTGAACGGCGGCGATCCGCCAAAACTGCCGTTTTTTGTTTTCGCCGAACTTTTTGCTTGAATTTCCGTAAATCAGTGCTAACTTTCACGCGTAGCAACTCACGATCTATTTAGGAGCACATGATGATGGATTCAAAGAACGTTTGGTCGGCGGCGGCGGTTAGTTTTCTTCTGGTGCTGCCTTTTACTCTGTTGGAGTCGTTTTTTAGATCAGCCGCCGAACAGAGCATCACGGACTCGATGCTCTTGTTCGGCATTTTGTGGCTTTTCGCGTTCGCCTTTGCCGCGGTGCTTCTTGGATTGATAGCCGCGGTCCGGTCTGGCAGCGGCTTGCTGCGAAATCCTCTCGCATTCTCCTTCGCCGTCCTTTTTCTTATCGCCGTCGGATCACTCTGGACAGCCGTCGCCACCGACCAGCTTCCCTGTTTCCTTGGCATCCCAAACTGCGACTAACCGATCGCAAACCCGCGACCGCTAGTTCGCGAAGAATCATTCCACAACAAGCCGGCAGGCGCCTCGATTCGCCTGCCGTTTTTTGTTTTTGGGGAATGGTGTTACATTTCCCTTCGGGCCTGCGTACACCCAAGATGATTGATGAGATTTATTCGAGCTTACCCGAAACTAAGCTACGAGAAATTGAAAAACGCGATTCACGGACTCCAGACGATTCGTAAGCGGAACCGAGTTTTCTTGAGGCTTTACCTTCCCGGCATTTGGTTGGGTTTTAGGGTTATTGGCGGTGGTGGGTTGGTGTGGGTGGTTTGTATGTGCCAGGAGAGGATGGAGCGGGCTTCGGGTTCGGTCCATTGGAAGTAAGGACCAGGGGCAGATGGGGCAGACGGCTTCGAGTTTGGCGGTTGCAGAAGCCCGCACGTAGTAAGGGCACCGGTTCGGTGGCGGATGGGTTGAGGATCGCGGCGACGCTGATGACTGAACTTCCGAGCACGCGAGCGGGTGCCCTTACTTCGTGCGGGCTTCTGCAAAGGCTGGCCCGTCTCGGGCAAATTTCACATAAAAGGCCGTAAAATCAGCGGAAAGTTGAGAAATTAGGGCGGGAAGGGCGCTGGTGGAGGCGATTATTTGCCGATTTAAGGGCGTCATTTTGCAAATTATGGCGATGATTTCCGAAATTAGAGCGGTAATTTTCGAAATTGGAGCCGTAATTTTTAAAATTGCGGCGGTAATTTTGGAAATGAAAGGCTTCATTTTGGAAATGAAAGGCTTCATTTTGAAAATTAGAGCTTTCATTTCGGCAAGTAGAGGTCTCATTTCGAAAATTGCGGTTTTCATTTTAGAAGTGACAAGTGACAAGTAAAGAAAAGAGGCCACGGGCGTCGTTCGCGGTCTTTGTTTTGTCTGGTGGAATACGTTTGCCGGTGAAAAGAAGCGTAGTGTTAGGGATGTTGCGAGCCTGGGTGGAACCGACCGACCCCCGACGGCCGGCCAGGGTCACGTCCCGACTCGTTGCACGCTCGCTGTTTCGAGCAGAAAGGGACCGCGGCGTGCATGCACACCGCGATCCCTTTTTCCAGTGACATAAAAAGAGGACAAAGAACGAGAGGCCGCGGGCGTTTGGGCCGCGGCCTTTTTGTGTCTGCGCGGGTACGTTGCCCGCCAGATATCGGCGTAGGGTAGAAATTAAAGGAGCCAGGGTAGAACCGACTGTGTGAACAGCCAGGGTCACGTCCCGACTCCCTGCGCTCGCC
>CAZWSK010000049.1:6482-14981 GCA_964636445.1 uncultured Chloracidobacterium sp. | reverse complement strand
CGTTTCACATTTTTTCCACAGGGCACAAAGTTTTCCCCCTGGTGAAACAAAAAGGAATTTGCCACGCTCTCTCTTTCATTGCTATCCTTAACCGTTTCAATCGCAATATCATGAATGGCAAGGTCGTGATCGTTACGGGAGCGAGCAGCGGGATAGGCCGTGCCGCGGCCGCTTTGTTTGCAGAGAGAGGGGCGACGGTCGTGGCTGTCGGCCGTAATGAGAAAGAGCTGAATCAGCTTGCGGCTAATGTCAAGGATTCCGAGGGCTCGATCAAGCCGCACCTCGCTGACGTTTTAGAGGAATCGCAGCTCGACCGGATAGTCTCTGACTGCGTACAAAAGCACAAAAAGATCGACGTGCTGGTCAATTCCGCAGGCGTGATCAAGAACGGTACGCTCGAAAATACGACCCTCGACGATTGGGACCGAATGCTCGACATCAATCTGCGTTCCGTTTTTATGCTGACGCAACGGTGCCTGCCGCATCTTATCGCCTCGAAAGGGAACATAGTAAACGTGTCTAGTGTGGCCGGCACGCGAGCTTTCCCGAACGTGTTCGCCTATTGTGTTTCAAAGGCCGCGGTCGATCAATTCACCCGCTGCGCCGCTTTGGAACTAGGCCCGAAGGGCGTGCGCGTCAACGCCGTAAATCCGGGCGTTGTGGTCACTAACCTGCACAAACGCGGCGGGATGGAAGAGGACGCGTACAGAGCCTTCCTCGAGCATTCGACCGAGACGCACCCGATTGGCCGCGTAGGCAAGCCCGACGAAGTTGCCGAGCTGATCTGCTACCTCGCGTCGGACAAGGCCGGTTGGATAACGGGCGCCACCTACGCCATCGACGGCGGCCGCGCCCAGACCTGCGCACGTTAGAACTATGAAGGTTCAGATGCTGCCCAGCACTATCGATCCCGACGGACGAGCGTCCGTGCGGCAGCATTTGCCTACGCTAGTTATCGACGATCGGGTCTCGATCGACGCGGGCTGCTTGGCTCTTTCGTGTTCTGACGAGCAGATCGCAAATATCCGCGATATCGTGCTGACCCATGCACATCTGGACCATGTAGCCGGGCTTCCGCTTTTCATCGATGACTTGTTCGCCCAGCTTGACGGGCCGGTCCGTATCCACGCGACGCGGGAGTCGATCGATATTTTGGAACGGCACATCTTTAATTGGTCGATCTATCCGCGCTTCTCGGAATTAAGGAACGACAAAGGCCCGGTTATCGAGTATCGAGAATTTTCTCACGGCAGCACGTTTGAGGCCGGACATCTAACCGTCGAAAGCATCGCCGTAAATCATAAGGTCGCGGCCAGCGGTTACCTGCTTTCCGACGGGACCGTGACCGTAGCTGTCACAGGCGACACCGGCGAGACCGATGAGATCTGGCGGGCGTGCAATTTTGCCGATGGGTTAGCCGCAGTGTTTGTAGAATGTGCCTTTCCTGATGAGCTGAGCAGCCTGGCCGAGGTCTCGTTCCATCTCACCCCCAGCCGCCTTCGGACCGAGCTCGACAAGCTTACAGACCGCACAGTGCCGGTTTATGTAGTAAATATCAAGCCGATGTATAGAAAACAGGTGGTCGCGCAGATCGAAAGGCTTGCTCTGCCGCAGGTCAGTATTTTGGATGTCGGCAAGGTCTACGATATTTAGCTTTTCGCGGCCTTTTCCCGCAGAAAATTGATCTTTTCAAAAGCCGACTCGCGGTACTCTCCCGGAAGGCCGTAGAGCGTTACACGCCCGTTTCGAAGGACGTTTTCGATGCGGTACGTTCGGTCTTCACGCATGCGTCCGGGCATTATCTCCGCGCGAAAGGTGACATTCATTTCCGGCCGTGCCCAGACGCTTTCTTCGCTCTTGAAAATATTGCTAAGGTCGGCCATCAGTCCTGTGTCTCGGGTTCCTTTTTGTGTTTCACCTTGCGGAGTGCGGGATGCCGCTTTTCCTCCAACGCGTCACTCCCGATATGGCGTGACGGCGGTGCCGTGGGCTTGCGGATAGAATCGAACACCGGCCGCTCGGGCTTTTTCTTCTTCCGCTGCGCCATGGCCCGAATTATAGCAAAGCGGCTGAAAGTCGGGTTATAATCGCCCAAGTTTGCGCGTCGTAAACACTAAAACCAGAAGGCCGTTCTGGCTGCCGGCATCTAACTATTACGTGCTGGCCCTTGCGGTCGCGGCTGTCTTTTTCTTCTTGGTCTGGGGCGTCCTGCACGATGGCGGCGAGGAGACACCGTGGATCACAGCGGGCGTCGGTGCAAGCATCCTGATGATCGGAGCGGTGCTGCTTCGCGAGGTGATCTTCCGCCGAGCCCGGGCCAGACTTGCAGCACAGCAGCGGTCGATCGATAGCCACTTTCGAGGCAGAAGCGTTCGGTCGGACGTCAGGGATGGGGACAAGCTTAGCCTCGAACTGAACGCGGCCATTTTAGGCGAGATAAAGCACAAATCCGATGCTGCCAATGTCCTTAGCAAGGTCGCGGCCGGACACCGCGAGGTATTTGAGCTCTGCAGTGAATACCTCGCCCGAAATGAGACTGAGCTGAAAACCGTTAAGGCCGGTTCGCCGCGGCTGGCGCCTCTCCTCCGCGGCCGTACAGCGGCTAGCGATTTTCATCGTTTTCATATGCTGAAGTGGGCTGAGATAGAATCTCGGTCCCTTGCTGCGGAATCTCGTGCCCGAACTGACGTGACACAAAAGGCCGAGGCGGCGCAAAGTGCGATCAACGTCATCGAATCAGCCTTGCAGTCGTACCCGGACGAGGCAGCTCTGCTTCAGTCCAGGGAGGTTCTGGGCGAGCTTCTAATGTCGATCAACGTTTCGCATCTTGTGGAGAAAGCCGAAAAATCGGCCTTTCACGGAAACTTCGGCCAGGCTATCGCTCATTACAAGGACGCGCTGTTCTATCTGGGACGTGATAATGTTGACAGCGACGAGCGGGAAGAGGCGGCTGAACGGATCCTGGCTGAGATCGAGCGTCTTCGGCTGCTCGAAAACGCGGAATAACGTTTTGGAAGATGGATGCCAGGGGGTATTCTGTAAAGAGTTTAGATCATGATCTCTCAGAGATGTCCCCGGTGCCGAAGTAAGCGTATCCGACGGGGCTACCGGCCAACATCCTTCTTCTCCAAGATATTCTTTCGCTATCACTTGCTCTGCGATGCGTGTAATTGGGAATTCAAGGGCTTTGCGGTGCCCGGAACCGTCGATACGAGATCACGCGGCCGAAAACCGCGCGATAAGAGGTCCTAGCCCGCGTCAGGATTCAAAGCCCCGTTTCTAATGTCGATCTCAGGCAAGTTTCTGGTCGTCGTAGTGTGCATTCTGGCTCTGGGGCCATTCAGCGCTTCGTTGGCACAGACGGAGCCAGAAGAACCGGACGCGCTGGTTCATTTCGGTGATCTGATCGACGTCGATGTGCTCGGTGGTTTTGAGTTTGATTGGCGTGGGCGGCTCGACCCGGAAGGGTTTCTCGGCGGATTCGATTCATACGATGATCCGATCTACGGCCACTGCCGAACCACCGAAGCTATTGCGGCTGACATCGCCAAGGCGTTTTCGAAGCTGCTTAGGGAGCCCCAAGTCGTCGTGCGGATCGTCGACAGGTCAAATCGGCCGCTGACGCGATTGGACGGGGCTGTCAAAACACCCACGCGATTTAGGATCCTCCGGCCTGTGCGGTTAAGAGAGCTGGTAGTTATCTCCGGAGGACTTACGGACGGGGCCAGCGGCGGCATATCGATATTCAGGCCAGGGAACGCGAGCTGTGCAGCGGCGGCCGAGTTCCGGCCGACGTTGGAGTCAGCCGGGCTCGGGGACAACGTGTCCAGGACGATCAACATCAAAATCAGCGATCTCCTGAGCGGAAAGGCGGACCCGCAGATATTCTGCGGCGACCTGATAAATGTTGTAAGAGCGGACCCGATCTACGTTATCGGTGCCGTGAATAATCCGAGGCCGATCTACTCGGCTCTCGAAATGACTGTAACCCGAGCTGTCGCAGCCGCCGGCGGATCGGCAAAGGGAGCCGACCGAGGTCGCGTCACAGTGTACCGCCGCGACGGCGACGGCCAGACGGTTATCGAGACTGACTTGGACAAGATCGCCCGCGGGGAATCGATTGATGCAGTTCTCAAACCATTTGATATACTCGAGGTGGCAGCAAAAGGCGGCTCAAAACGAAAGTATCCTCCCATCGTCTCAGCTCAAGAGGCTGAGACAAGAGCGGCGGAATTGCCGCTGCGTGTTGTCGATTGATCTTTATGGCGAACAAAACTGGAGTAAGCCGGCGAAAACTGGCGTTGGTGTGGATGGTCGCGGTGGCGATAGTTATCGGTGTGCTCATAGCGTACGAGCAGATGTCGATCCTGTATGTACTCGCGACCCTTTCGATCGTGGCACTGCTGTTGATCGTAGGATTTACTGACTTGGAGCACGTTGGGCGCTCCGACGGAGAAGCAAAAGGATAAGACTGTAAATGCGGATCATGAGATATCTACTTGCGATCGTGCTGACGTGGGCGATACTTCCCTCGGCGGCAGCGGCGAGCACCGGGGCAGGCGATCAGATGAGCCTCCGCTGGCGCTTGCCTGTGATCCGTATAGCTGTCTCAAATTCGCTCTATCGGCCTTCATCCGCGATCAAAACGGGCAGCGACGTCTCCGGAGCCCTCAAGCGGAGCCTTGCGGCGTGGAGTGGGGTTGCCGATGTAGAGTTCGTCGTTTCCGAATCAGACCGCCAGAGCATCAGCCCCTCGGGGGCGGTAGGCGATGGCGTGAGTTTGATAACGATCGCCCAAACTCCGGACAATGTGATGCTATTTTCTAAAGACCCGAATGCCGAATCGGCACGTACTCGGGTCTTTTACACCCGCACTGGTGCGATCAACGAAGCGGATATCGTCTTAAACCCATTCCTGCAGTTCTCGACCGACGGGAGCTTCGGCACCTACGACCTTGAGTCGACCCTGACCCACGAGATCGGACATTTACTGGGCATAAGGCATTCTGGCGTTCTCGGTTCGATAATGAGCGAAAGTCTTGCCAGGAACAACGAGTTATCAGTATTCGACGGGCCGAGGAAACTGGCGGCAAGCGATATTGCTGCGGTTCGTCAGGCCTACGGAGTCGCAAATGCGGACGACTGTTGCGCGTCGATAACGGGCAAACTGTCACCTACTCCGGCAGGGTTGTCCGCGGGCACAATAGTTTGGGCCGAGGAGAACGGTACCGGCCGAGTTGCCGTTTGGACGGAAGCGGAGTCGGACGGTAGCTTTGTTCTTGGCGGAATGCCCTCGGGAAGTTATTCACTCTTGTGGCAGCGAATTGGGAACGATCTATCATCGACGATCGGCCATCTTGGGATGGTAAAGCTAGAGCAGGGCCAGGAATTTGCGTTAACGCAGAAAGTGGATGCCGGTAAGTCAGATGTGGGGCTTTATTTTGTCGGCCTCAACAGCCAACTAACTGATTCTGCGGTGACCCTCGAGGCCGGCAGGGAACACCTGGTATTCGTCGGCGGTACCGGCGTTGATGGCCCACAAATCGATCTTGAGTTCAATTCACCGTTTTTCACTGTCACACCGGGCTCGGTGCGGACCCAGGATTTCGGTGATGACGTATCTGTCGTCAGTTTTGTCCTGCGAATCGCGCCGGAGACACCGCGAGGAGCCTACTCGATCTTTGCGACGAGTGACGACGGTATACAGGCTTCGTTAACCGGAGCGATCGTCGTTAAATAGTCTAGATTAGTAAGAAGATATTTCTTGTCAGTGACATAGATCGTTTGCGTTTTCCATGCGCTTGTGCATAATTGGGTTGTTCACCTCCCGGTGAACATCAGGCTGCTTCGGCAGCCGCGGGGCGGCGGTGTGGGAGACGTCGCCCCGTTTATTTTTGCAGGACCGGCTTGATCGACGTGTTTAGATTCATGTTTTTCAGGACCGATCGAGACGAACGAGATAGTCAGGGCCGCGGGTAACTCGCCCGGCGGTCTTTGTGTTTGTAGGGTATGAAGCCTGGCACTAAAGGCTGGTTCAAGACTTGGCTTTTCGAAGGCGTCTCGGAGATCGAGGGGCCGCACGAGCCCGAAGGCCGACACAAACGCCATCCGTGGTGGAAGGTGATGTGCCTCACGGGGGTCGATTATTTTTCTACGCTTGGGTACCAGCCAGGCATCGCTTTTCTCGCAGCGGGCGCCCTCTCGCCGTTTGCTACTCTTGTGCTGGTGCTGCTCACCTTGTTCGGCGCACTGCCGATGTATCGGCGCGTCGCAGAAGAGAGCCCGCACGGCGACGGTTCGCTTTCGATGCTCGAACATCTGCTTTCGCGTTGGAAAGGGAAGATGTTCGTCCTCATCTTGCTCGGTTTCGTGGCGACAAGTTTTATCATAACCATCACCCTGTCCGCTGCGGACGCGACGGCCCACATAGTCGAGAATCCGTTCGTCAGGGCCAATCTGCATTTTCTCGACCATCCCGTGATCGTGACGCTTGTCCTGATCGCCCTTTTGGGAATGGTATTCCTTCGCGGCTTCAACGAGGCGATAGGGATCGCCGTCGGTATCGTTGCTTTGTTCCTTACGTTGAACATCATAACGATCGGCCGAGGGCTCTACGAGATAATCTGGATCCACCCGGAGGCTTTCGCTAACTGGCGAGATCTTGTCTGGACGAACCCCTCGGTCGGTGGAAGCGTAGTGTGGCTCGCTATCGCTTCGCTCTGGTTCTTTCCGAAGCTCGCACTTGGACTGTCGGGCTTCGAGACAGGCGTAGTTGTCATGCCGCTCGTCAAGAGCGACCACTCGCTGCCGGCCGAGCAGAAGGCTCGACTCCACACCGGTTTTTCGGAGGCTCAGATCACGAGCGACGAAGAGAAATATTTGGCCGGCCGCATACGCAACGGTAAGAAGCTGCTCGCGGGTGCGGCATTGATAATGAGCGTGATGCTCGTCGGTAGCAGCATCGTCACGTCGATGCTGATCCCGCACGAGGCGTTTCAGCAAGGCGGCGAGGCCTACGGCCGGGCTCTCTCGTATCTCGCTCACGGTCTCCTCGGCGAAATATTCGGAACCGCCTACGACCTCTCGACCATAATGATCCTCTGGTTTGCAGGGGCATCGGCTATGGCCGGGCTTTTGAATATTGTTCCACGTTACCTTCCTCGATATGGAATGGCTCCGGACTGGGCACGGGCCACGAGGCCGCTGGTATTTGTCTTCACCGTGATCTGCTTTCTCGTAACGTTCCTGTTTCAAGCGGATGTTACGGCCCAGGGTGGAGCATATGCGACCGGAGTTCTCGCGCTTATGGCGTCCGCGTCGTTCGCTGTGATGATCTCGGCTTGGCGCCGCCGGCTTAAGGCGTGGCCCGCCTATGCCGCCATTACGCTGATCTTTGTTTACACCCTTGCCGTTAACATGATCGAACAGCCCAGCGGCATTCAGATCGCGGCAATGTTCATCTTCGGCATTATTGCGACGTCGTTCATCTCGCGAGCTATGCGATCGACGGAGATCCGAATCGACCAGATAGAATTGGATCCGGCCGCACAAGCGTTTTTGGACGAAGTCGACGCAGAGGGCGAGATACGCATCGTTACGAACCGTCGGGAGACGGGCGATCTCACCGAATACCGCTTTAAGGAACACGAAAAGCGTGTCGACAATCACATTCCTTCCTCTGACCCCGTGATCTTTTACGAGATCGAACCGGGCGACTCGTCGGAATTCAAGGGGAAGCTCTTTATTCGCGGAGTAGATGTGGAGGGCTATAAGATCCTCAGAACGCAGGCACCGGCGGTACCCAACGCCATAGCGGCTTTCCTTCTTTATTTGCGTGACCGCACAGGGAAGATACCGCATGTATACTTTGGCTGGAGCGAAGGCAATCCGATCATGTACCTTGCGAGATACATCCTGTTCGGCGAGGGCGATACCGCCCCGGTGACGCGCGAGATCCTCCGTCAGGCTGAGCCTGATCCGGAGCTTAGGCCGAATGTTCACGTAGGCGGCTAAGTATGCGATGCGGCACCAACGGCAACGCTTTCGTTCATGTCGAGAAAGCATTTGCGGCAGTACACCGGCCTGCCTTGTGAAGGATAGAACGGAACGGTAGTAGTCTCGCCGCAATGGGCGCAATCGGCGCGGCACTCGATACGCTGTTTCTCGCCCGTAGTCCGGGCGGTTTCGACCGCCTCGATCCGGCGGTTCTTTGCCCTTTTGCACGGCTTGCAGCGTTTGGGCGGGTTGCTCAGCTGCTTTTGAATGAAGAACGCCTGTTCGCCGGCAGTCCACGTGAAGGACTCCGAACAGTCGATGCACTTGATAGAGATATCCTCGAAGTCGCCGTCGCCGTTGGAAGACGAACCAAAAAGAATAGCCTCTCTCTCGATGTCGGACATGGCAAGTCCTAATGCACTGTTGACGCCCTTTTAGGCGAGGGTAAACCTTATGTTGTAGATTGGACAGGTGAGGCGGCTGTCCGATCCGGCTAGCGACACG